>CAMPCO010000022.1 GCA_946646305.1 uncultured Clostridia bacterium
CTTTGAAAAACAAAACCTATAGTATGATTGCGGTAGGTATCCCAATCGGCATCCTTGTATTGTTTTGTGGATCTGCCCGATATTACAATATCGCCATCAGTATATCTGTCAAGTCCGCCGATTATATTAAGCAAGGTTGTTTTTCCGCAGCCGGAAGGACCTAAAATAGAAACAAATTCATTATCGCGAAACTCTATATCAATACCTTTTAGGGCTTTAACGGTTGTTTCGCCGCTTCCGTATTCTTTTATAATGTTTTTAAGTTTAAGCATATTCTGTCCTTTCAGAGAATATTTTAAGCCTTAATATTATATCACAAAAATATGGAAATTTTTTACTAAATTGTTAAATTCTAAAAAAAAATTGATTTATAATAAAAAAAGATGTATAATACTAAAAAAATTATAAAGGCGAGAATGGTATGAAAAAAGCTTTTAAGGCAATGTGTCTTATAATGACTGCAATAATTATAATATCGTCTTTTCTGATGGTTTTTTCTATCGGAGGGTTTGCAAAAGCATTTGATTTCGATCCCTTTGATTCAAAATCGGTAATAGATGATATCAATAATTATCAGCTTAATATGACATCCGTTATCTACAACAAAGATAATAGCGGTAACTGGGTAGAATATCAGCGTATCCACGGTGAAGAAAACCGAATTTGGGTAGAACTTGATAAAATACCGAAGGAGTTAAAGGACGCGGTTATTGCCATTGAGGATGAAAGATTTTATTCTCATAGCGGTGTTGACTGGAAAAGAACCATAAGCGCCACCGCAAACCTTGTTTTCCATTTCTGGGATGTAGAGCAGGGCGGTTCCACCATTACCCAGCAGTTAATTAAGAATATAACATCCGATAACGAGCAAAACGCAAGCCGTAAAATCAGAGAAATTTTCCGCGCTTTGGCAGTTGAACAAGCGCTTGATAAAGATACCATTCTTGAAGCCTACTTAAATACTATTTCTCTCGGCAACGGTATATGCGGGGTTCAAGTTGCGGCAAACTATTATTTTAATAAAGATGTCAGCGAACTAAACCTTGTTGAATGTGCCGCAATAGCGGGTATTACCAAAAACCCGAGCGCGTATAACCCCGTTTCCAACCCCGAAAATAATGCAGAACGCCGCAAGCTTGTTCTTGATAAGATGTATGAGCTTGGTAAAATTTCTGAAATTGATTACAACCAAGCCTCTGCAACAACACTAATTATCGATCCCTCTCAGCTTTCAAGTTATGAGGTAGAGGTCAATAATTACTTTGTTGATGCGCTTATTGATGAAGCCGCAAGCAAACTGGCAACGATTTATAAGTGTTCTGAAGATGAAGCCGCTATGAAAATATATAACGGCGGTTACAAATTATATTCAACCCTCGATCCCGAAATTCAAACCGCAATGGAAGAGGTTTATACCGATCTTGACTATTTCCGCCAGATTTCCGATACAACGGGCGAGAGAATTCAATCGGCAATGACCATTGTTGATTATTCGGGTCATATTGTCGGAATTGTCGGCGGTGTTGGTGAAAAGACCACCAACCGCGGACTAAACCGCGCTACCGACTCTCCGCGCCAGCCCGGTTCTACAATGAAACCACTGGGCGTTTATTCCCAGGCGATAAACGAAGGTCTTATTACATCTACAACCGTACTTGAAGATAAACCTATTAGCGGATATTTCGGACCGGGAAGACCGGGTCCTTATGAATGGTACGGCAAATATGATGGCTTTATGTCTGTCAGCAAAGCACTTGAACGCTCGGCAAACACCATTCCATGTTGGATACTTAAAGATTATCTCGGCACAGACCAGTCTTATAAGTTTTTAAAAGAAAAACTTCATTTAAACCATTTGACCGAAAATGATATAAATTTGGCTTCATTGGCTCTTGGCGGTTGTGAATACGGAATTACGACAACCGAATCTGCCGCCGCTTATGCTATTTTCGGCAACCAAGGTAAATATTTCACCCCTACAACATTCTATAAAATAGAAGACAGAAACGGAAAAGTAATCGCCGAGTGCGATACATTAGGCGATCAGGTTATAAAACCCGGCACCGCCACTATAATGAACCATCTGCTTCAAAATGTTGTATACGGCGGAAACGGTACCGCCGGCGGTATTGCGCGTTACAGCAGTATGCGAGTTTATGCAAAAACCGGTACTTCAAGCGATTCCAATGACCTTTGGATGGTAGCGGGAACTCCTTATTATGTCGGCTCTGTTTGGTATGGCTTTGACCAATATGAAACAATATATAATTCCGGCGCCGCGGCATCGGTTTGGCGCGCTGTTATGTCGAGAGTTCACAGCAATATGAAATACAAGCAGTTTGAACTAAGCGATCAGGTAATTCTTCGCACCTATTGTACCCTTTCAGGCCGTCTTGCCGGAAAAGATTGTAAAAATGTCGCAACCGGTTACTATTTACCGGGGCTTGATTATCAGTATTGCAACGGCAACCATGAAGCATTTATGACTGAAGAAGACAAGAAAAAGGCAGAAGAAGAGAAAAAGAAAAAAGAAGAGGAAGAAAAGAAGAAAAAGCAAAACTCCTCAACTTCTTCTGAAAGCTCTGATCCCGAATCATCGTCAGATACTCCGCTTGATAATACCGAGGGAACATCATCGGGAACAACCCCTTAAACACAATAATTTAGTTTTAAACATCCGTCTTATGGCGGATGTTTATTTTATATATAAATATTATTGAAATATATAAATATCTGTGATATAATATCACAGATAATAGGGGATATATACATTTTTAAAAAGGCAGGTGTTTTGTTTGCGCATTTTGGGTATCGACCCCGGTTATGCCACTATCGGTTACGGAATTGTTGATTACAATAATTTTCATTTTAAAACCGTGGGCTTCGGTGCAATAACAACATCGCCTGATAACCCGTTTTCGGAAAGGCTTGAACAAATATATAACGATATTAAAACGGTTATAGAAAAGTATAAACCCGATGATATATCCATTGAAAAACTGTTTTTTAACACAAATACAACCACTGCCATAGACGTTGCTCAGGCAAGGGGAGTAATATTGCTAGCCTCCGTTCAAAGCGGCTTAAATGTCTATGAATACACCCCTCTGCAAGTAAAACAATCTATTACAGGTTACGGCAGGGCGGAAAAAAGGCAGGTTATGGAAATGGTTAAAAACCTTTTGGCTCTAAATGCCGTTCCAAAGCCCGATGATACGGCTGACGCGCTGGCTCTCGCCGTATGCCACGGTCACAGTAAAGGAAGCTTATACGGAAAACTGCAAAGGACTGATAAAATATGATAGCATCACTTAGCGGAAAACTTATCTTTAAAGAAACTACTTATGCCGTTATTGAATGCGGCGGCGTAGGGTTTAAATGCTTTATTACGCAAAACACATATTCAAAGCTCGGTAAAATCGGTGATAATGTTTTTCTTTATACCTTTTTAGCCGTTAGGGAAGATGCCCTCGACCTATATGGATTTATCGATTTAAACGAACTTGAAATATTTAAACTTATAACCACGGTAAACGGTGTCGGGTTTAAAATCGGCATTGCAA
This sequence comes from uncultured Clostridia bacterium, assembly GCA_946646305.1. Taxonomy (GTDB): domain Bacteria; phylum Bacillota; class Clostridia; order Oscillospirales; family Acutalibacteraceae; genus UBA737. Next base: position 3,564 of record CAMPCO010000022.1, read on the forward strand.
TTCTTTCGGAATTTGAGCCGGATAAAATTATGCTCTTTATAGCAAGCGGCGATGCAAAAGCGCTTACAGCCGCATCGGGTGTTGGAATTAAGCTTGCCCAGAGAATTGTTTTAGAGCTTAAAGATAAAATCGGCAGTGTTTCTGATTTAGAGGGTATAAGTAACCTTAAAGCAGTCGGCAATGCTACTGCTAACTCTAATACAAAAGAAGCGATAGAAGCGCTTGTTTCTCTCGGGTTTACCCAGTCGGAAGCATCTCTTGCCGTTGGCAGGCTTGATAATACTCTCGCGGTTGACGAACTTATTAAAACCGCTCTTAAAAATCTTTCAAGGGGGAATAACAGTTGATAGAAGAAAACTTTGATTTTGAAAATCGAATAGTTTCTCCCGAATATTCAAATATGGAAGATGATACGGAATTAACCCTCAGACCTAAAACCCTTGATGAATATGTAGGACAAGAAAAGGTAAAGGATAATCTTCGTATCTATATCCAAGCCGCCTTAAAAAGGCATGAATCGCTTGACCATGTTTTGCTTTACGGCCCTCCGGGACTCGGTAAAACAACCCTTTCTTCTATTATAGCAAGGGAACTCGGTGTAAATCTTCGTATCACTTCGGGCCCCGCGATAGAAAAGCAAGGCGATCTGGTCGCAATTCTTACTTCTCTTAATGAAGGCGATGTTTTGTTTATAGATGAAATACATCGTTTATCAAGAAATGTTGAAGAAATTCTTTATCCCGCGATGGAAGATTTTTCTATCGATATTATTCTCGGAAAAGGACCGTCGGCAAGATCAATAAGGCTTGATGTTCCGCATTTTACGCTTGTAGGCGCTACAACGAGATCAGGTCAGCTTACCGCGCCTCTTCGTGATAGATTTGGTGTTTTATTAAGGCTTGAACTTTATACACCTGAAGAACTTGCAAAGATTATAACCCGTTCCGCCGGAATATTGCAAATTCCCATTGATATGGATGGCGCGCTTGAGATCGCTTCCCGTTCAAGGGGAACACCGCGTATTGCAAACAGATTGCTTAAAAGAGTACGCGATATTGCAGAGATTGAATATAACGGTGAAATTACGGTAGATGTAGCCCGCGCGGCACTTTCAAGATTTGAGATTGATGAACTCGGCCTTGATGAGTTCGACAGAAAGATGTTAAGCGCAATAATAAACCACTACGGCGGCGGCCCTGTAGGTCTTGATACCCTTGCGGCGGCAGTCGGTGAAGAGGCGATTACCATTGAAGATGTTTATGAGCCGTATCTTATGCAGATAGGCTTTTTGGCAAGAACTCCTCGCGGCAGATGTGTTACAAAAGCCGCTTATGAACATTTGGGACTAAAATGTCCCGAAACACAACAATCATTATTTTGAGGTGAATAAAAATGGGTAGATTATTTGGAACAGATGGTGCGCGCGGTATAGCAAACACCGAACTTACTTGCGAACTTGCAACAAATATCGGAAGGGCGGCGGCTTATGTTTTAACCGAAAAAACAACCGAGAAGCCCAAGGTTTTAATAGGTAAAGACACTCGTGTATCTTCAAATATGCTTGAAATGGCTCTCGCGGCAGGTCTTTGTTCTGTAGGCGCGGATGTAGTGCTTGTAGGCTTTGTACCAACCCCTGCCATTGCATTTTTAGTTCAGGACCGCGAAGCAGATGCGGGTATTATGATTTCCGCTTCTCATAACCCTTGTGAATTCAACGGAATTAAAATATTTGACTCAAACGGTTATAAACTTCCCGATTCATTGGAAGCAGAGATAGAAGCCCTGGTACTCGATGATATGAGTCCGATTAAGTATCCTGTCGGCGGTGATGTTGGCAGTGTTTTTGTAAGAAACGATTATGTTCATTTCTATATTGATCATATCGTTAAATCTGTCGGAACAGATTTATCGGGTCTCAAAATTGCTATCGACTGCGCAAACGGCTGCGCTTCTTACACTGCTCAAACAATATTCTCAAGACTTGGTGCAGAATGCGAATTTATGCATAGCAGTCCTAACGGTGTTAACATCAACGCCCGTTGCGGTTCTACCCATATGGAAGACCTTATCGACTATGTAAACGGACACGATGTTGATTTAGGCCTTGCTTTTGACGGCGATAGCGACCGTTGTCTTGCGGTTGATGAAAACGGCAAGCTTATCGATGGCGATAAAATGATTGCTATTTTCGCAAATGATATGAAATCAAGAGGTGTGCTTAAAAAAGATACTGCTGTTGTAACTGTTATGACCAACCTCGGTTTTAAACATTTTGCACGCAAAAACGGAATTACTGTTAAGGAAACCACTGTAGGCGACCGATATGTTTTGGAAGAGATGCTTAAATGCGGTTACAATATCGGCGGCGAGCAGTCGGGACACATTATCTTTAAAGATTTTGCCAATACAGGTGACGGTCAGCTTTCGGGCGCAATGCTGGCTTCTATTATTAAGAAAAGCGGTAAACCCGCTTCCGAGATAGCAAGTATTATGACCGCTTTCCCGCAAACTCTTTTAAATATTAAAGCAAACGATGCGATGAAGAAAGCAATAAAAGAAAACAAAAAAATCATTGATTATATCGCTTCAATAAATGATTCTCTTAAAGATAAGGGCAGAGTTCTTGTTCGTGCTTCCGGCACAGAGCCGCTTATAAGAATTATGCTCGAGGGCGAAAACATAGGCGAAATAAAAGGCCTTGCCAATAAAATTGCTGATTATATAAAGGAAAACTGTTAAATGCGAACAGTAAATGATTTTAAAGATTTTGAGCTTATTGATGCCGATAACGGCAACCGCCTTGAAAGATGGAAGGATATAATTTTAATACGCCCCGATCCGCAGGTAATCTGGAGTGAAGGGGAGAAAAGCGATCTTTGGAAAAAGGCTCATGCTATATATCATCGTTCATCAAAGGGCGGCGGATATTGGGAACCGCTCAAAAAAGTACCCGATGTTTGGACAGTTTCTTATAATGACTTAACATTCCGCTTAAAGCCGATGGGTTTTAAGCATACAGGTCTTTTCCCGGAGCAAGCCGTAAACTGGAAAACTGCGGCGGAGCTTATTAAAAACGCCAATCGTAAAATAAGCGTTTTAAACCTTTTTGCATATACAGGCGGTGCTACGGTCGCTTGCCTTAAAGCAGGCGCAGATGTCACCCATGTTGATGCATCAAAAGGGATGGTTCTGTGGGCAAAAGAGAATGCCGTTCAATCGGGTGTGGCAGAAAGAAATGTTCGCTGGCTTGTAGATGATTGTTTAAAGTTTGTAAAAAGAGAAATCAGGCGCGGCAAAAAGTATGATGCCATAATTATGGATCCGCCTTCCTACGGCAGGGGACCAAACGGTGAAGTTTGGAAACTTGAACAGCAGTTAAATGAACTATTAGGCAGTGTAGGCGAGCTTTTAAGCGATAACCCTCTTTTCTTTATGCTGAATTCCTACACAGGCGGTCTTTCACCGACTATTTTAAACTATATGGTAAAAACACTCGTAATAAAGAACAGAAGCGGTAAGGTTTATACCGATGAAATAGGTTTAAATGTTACGGCGCGGGATGTTACTTTACCTTGCGGAAATACTACATACTGGATTAGTGATAATGGATAATATAATCGAAGCCAAAAATGTTTCTTTTGAATTTAATAATGATGATAGCGAAAGCACAAAGGTTATTATCAAAAATCTAAACCTTGATATTAAGCGAGGCAGTTTCACCTGTATTCTCGGCCATAACGGTTCGGGCAAGTCTACTCTTGCAAAGCTTTTTAACGGTTTGTATGTTCCCACAAGCGGTGATGTTTTCGTTAACGGAATTAACACAAAAGAAGAAAAATCATCAATTAAAATAAAGAATACCGTTGGAATGGTATTTCAAAATCCCGATAACCAAATTGTTGCATCAATCGTTGAAGATGATGTCGCTTTCGGGCCTGAAAATCTCGGTATTAACCCGGAAGAAACAAGAAAAAGGGTGGATAACGCGCTTAAAACGGTAGATATGTATGAATTCAGGAATTCTACACCCCACCGTTTATCAGGCGGACAAAAACAACGCATTGCCATAGCCGGTGTTATTGCTATGCAGCCTGAATGTATTGTTCTTGATGAACCCACCGCTATGCTTGACCCTAAAGGCAGACAGGAAATAATAAAATATATCGAGAAGTTAAACCGGGAAAACGGTATCACCATAATTCTCATAACCCATTTTATGGAAGAAGCGCAAAATGCCGATAGGGTTATTGTTTTAAATGATGGTCTTATAATTTCCGATGGAAAACCGAAAGATATTTTCAGTAATATAAGGCTTCTTAAATCAATCGGACTTGATGTTCCGCAAACAACTGAACTATTATATTCATTAAAAGAAAAAAATGATAAAGTAAACACTCATATTATTTCTATAGAAGAAACAGCGGAAGAGATTATTTCCGCGTTTCATTTGGAGGAAAAATAATTTGTCAACCATTTTGCAGGTAAAAGATTTAACCCATACCTATAACGCAGATACACCGCTCGCAAAAACCGCCCTTAAAAATATCAGTTTTTCTGTTGAAAAAGGGGAGATTGTGGGTATCATCGGTCATACAGGTTCGGGAAAAACAACCCTCGTAGGTCACCTGAATGGTCTTTTAAAGCCTACATCGGGTGAAATAATTGTAGATGGTAAAAATATTTGGGATGAACCTAAGAAAATCAGCAAAATCCGTTCTCTTGTGGGTCTTGTTTTCCAGTATCCCGAATATCAGTTATTTGAAGAAACAGTTTATAAAGATATTGCTTTCGGACCTAAGAATTTAGGACTCTCGGGAGATGAACTCGATAATCGTATTCGCGAAACCTGTAAGGCGGTAAGCATTAAAGAAGATTTGCTTTATAAATCACCCTTTGATTTATCAGGCGGCGAGAAGCGCAGGGTAGCAATAGCGGGTGTTATGGCTATGCTTCCTAAAATTCTCGTTCTCGATGAACCTGTCGCAGGGCTTGACCCGGCAGGCAGAAACAGTGTTATAAAAATGATTGAAGATTACCGCGATACATATAACGCCACTGTTATGATTGTTTCACACAATATGGAAAATATGGCTCAGATAGCCGATAAACTGCTTGTTATGAACAAGGGCGAGCTTTATATGTATGACACTACCGAAAACGTTTTTAAACGCGGTGAAAAGCTTCGCGAAATAGGTCTTAATGTTCCCATAGTAACAAGAGTTATTGATGTTATAAGGCAAAAGGGAATAGATGTCCCCGATAATATATTCACGGTTGAAAGTGCAGTAGAGTATATAACATCTAAATCACAAAAGGCGGGTGGTTTGGATGCTTAAAGATATAACATTCGGTCAGTATATTGAAACGAATTCCCCAATTCATAAATTAGACCCACGCACAAAACTTATATTACTTATTTTGAATATTGTTTTTTTGTTTCTTACAAAAAATATGTATTCTTTGGCTTTTGCCGCCGTTTTTCTTATAACGATTATTTTAATATCCAAAGTACCTTTAAAGATTTATCTTAAAAACATAAAGGCGATTTGGTTTATTGTTGTTTTTACATCTTTAATAAATCTTTTATACGGTAAAACCGGAAAAACGCTTATATCTTTTTGGAAAATCACCATAACAACAGGCGGTGTTTACAGAGCTTTATTCTTAGCGCTTAGAATTATTATACTTATCATTATCAGTTCTGTTTTAACCTATACCACAACGCCTAATGATTTAACCGATGGAATAGAAAGCCTGCTTTCTCCGCTTCGTTATATAGGTCTTGGCGCCGCGGTTCATACAATAGCTATGATGATGACAATAGCGCTGAGATTTATACCAACCCTTGTTGATGAAACCGAAAAGATTATGAATGCCCAAAAAGCGCGTGGTGCCGATCTTGAAAACGGTAAATTCAGAGATAAGATAAAAGCCCTTGTGCCTATTCTTGTTCCGCTTCTTATTTCATCTATCAGAAGAGCTTATGACCTTGCAGAGGCTATGGAATGCAGATGTTATAACGGCGGTGTCGGCAGAGTTAAGATGAAAAGGCTTAAATACGGGCTTAACGATTTAGCGGCGCTTATAGTTTGCTTATTGTTTTGCGCCGGAATAATTATACTTAACACTTTGTTTAAACAGGTGATTATATGAGCCGCTATTTGCTCAAATTAAGTTATGACGGAACCGCTTACCACGGTTGGCAGATACAACCAAACGGAATTACCGTTCAACAGGTTATCTGCGATTCGCTTAAAAAAATGCTCGGTGATGATATTCCCGTTACCGGCTGCAGCAGAACCGATGCCGGTGTTCATGCAAGGGAATTCTGTTGCCATATCGATACAAAGCTCGATTTGCCGAAAAATGCATTTTTAAAGGGTTTAAATTCAGTTTTACCCGATGATATAAAAGTTACCGATTGCAAGGCGGTTTCAGATGATTTTCACGCAAGATATAGCTGCAAGGGAAAGCGGTACTCCTATTGTTTTTATTTCGGAAAACCCGACCCTTTTGCTGAAAGATATGCTTTAAGGCTTGAAAAAAAGCCCGATTTGACACTTATGAATAAGTTTTGTAAAACAATTATCGGAAAACACGATTTTTATGCTTTTTCATCATCAAAAAGAACTGTTACCGATACTGTTAGAACTGTTACAGAATGTGATATAATCGAAAAAGGCGATAAAATATACTTAAAAATCGCCGCTGACGGCTTTTTATACAATATGGTAAGAATTATTGCCGGAACTGCATTAGCCGTTGGAGAGGGCAGATTACCGTGTGATTGCGCTATAAAAATGTTTGAAAGTAAAGACAGAGCTTTGGGCGGGGAAACGCTTCCCGCAAAAGCATTGTTTTTAGAAGAAGTTTTTTATTAAAGGAGGAATGCTAAATGAATGATTATAAAAGGAAAAAAGTTCGCAGATCCTCTGTAAAAAGATCAAACAAATCTAAATCAGAAGAATCAAATATTTATTTTGATGAAGATGAAGAGGTTGTAAAACCTAAAAGAATAAAAAAACCTAAAAAAGAAAAGGTTAAACCACAAATAGAAAATACCGCTGAATACGATGATGATATAAAACCTACGTCTTCCCGCAGAAAAAACTTTAAGGTAATAAAAGGCGAAAAGGGAAGTAAATTTAAAAGTTTTTTAAGAATTTTAACAGCACTTGTTATAATTGCGGTTATTGTTTTCTCATTTTCATATTTTTTACCGGGTGGAATTATTGAAACTGTTTCAGGCTTTTTTGCAACGCTCGGCAGTGGGGAATACCCGATTGAATATGATGGCTCTCTGATTGCCGATTCTCAAACCATAGGTTCATGCAACTATCTTTTAAACGATACAACGCTTTCTGCTTATACCGGCAGCGGTAAAGAATTGTTTAAATATCAGCATGGCTTTACAAAACCTGTTTTGTCGGTTTCACAAACCCGCGCCATTCTTTTTAACGAAGGCGGAGACACTGCGCTTATTTTCAATAAGTCCGGTTTGATGAAAACAATTAAACCCGGTTCTAAAATTATCAATGCCACTGTCGGCAGAAACGGGGCTTTTGCCATTTCCTGCGTGGGCGGAGAATATACATCAACCGTATATGTTTATTCCAAAAAAGCAAAAAAGGTTTACACCTGGAATTCCGCAAAAGACATTGTAAATTCTCTTTGTCTTTCTCCAAACGGGAAAAAATTAGCCGTTTCAACTCTTAATGTTTCCAATGCCGAGGCAACCGATAAATTGCTTGTTCTTGAATACAATTCGGCAGATCCCGTTTTCACAAAAGATTTTAAAGATGAAATCATTCTTTCAATGCGCTCAACCTTTTTCGGTTTTTCAACTATTAGTGAAAGCGGATATAATTATTTTTCGTGGAGAAATTATAAAGCCAAAGAACTTGCCGTTAAAAACAAAAACCTATCTCTTTTAAGAACAAACGGTGGGGAAACACTGCTTGTATTTAACAGGAATAATGATAAAACCGATAACAGAGTTGTATTACTATCATCCCTTGGCAACGAAAAAGGTGCATTTGATGTTAATGAAACCATTACCGATATTCAGTTTAAGGGCGGAAAAATCTATATTGTAAGCGACACTATGATTTATGTTTACAATAAAAAAGGTAAACTGCTTTCAAGCAGTAAATGTGAATATGGTATAAAGCGGTTTTTCATAATTTCAAGTAATCGAATTGCGGCTATAATGGATGATAAAATAGAAAAAATCAATATATAAAGAGGTAAATATGACTTTTATTATTCTTGATTTAATTCTCGTTTTTATTTTAATAGTTGCTGTAATAATCTCTTCAAAGCGCGGCTTTGTAAGAACTCTTATTGAGGTTTTAGGCAGTATAGCGGTTATTTATTTATGCTTAACGCTAAGCAGTCCCGTTGCCGATTTTGTTTATTCTAAAACAATAGAACCGGGTATGGTTAAATCCGTTGAAGAAAACATCGAAAGCTCGGCGGAAAAAACCACAGATGCTGTGTGGAACGCTCTGCCCGATATAGTTAAAAACAATTCGGGGCTTTTCGGCGTTACAAAATCAAGCCTTGATGAAACAATATCCGTTACAGAGGATAGCGCTACAAAGCTTGCAAATAAAGCGGTAGACAGCGTTGCAAAGCCTGTTATTGTTCGATTTATTTCGCTTATATTATCGGTTCTTTCGATAATTATTCTGCTATTCCTTGTAAAATTGCTTGCAAAGGCGCTGAATAAAATATTCTCGTTTAGTATACTAGGCAGTATAAACAGGTTTTTGGGCGGAATTCTCGGCATAATTAAAGGACTTGTTGTTTGTGTGCTTTTTGTAATGGTGATAGCGTTGCTTAAATCAATTACCAAAAGCGATTTAGGTATTTTTTCGAAAGAAAACATACAAAATACATATATCTTTAAAATCATTTACGGTGCGTTACCGTTTTTTAAATAGGAGACTCTTTTTATGAATGTAAAACTTTGTTCAAAATGCAAAAAAAGGCCTGCGGTTGTTTTTATGTCCAATGGTCTTAATAACAGTGAAACCGAAGGACTTTGTCTTGTTTGCGCAAAAGAACTCGGTATAAAACCGGTTGATGATATGCTTAAATCGATGAATATTTCCGATGAAGATATTGAAGCCATGAGCAACCAGATTATGGAGATTATGCCTGATATGGATGATAGTGACATGAATGATGAAACATTCGATCTCGGCACTGCTCCGGCAATACCGTTTTTAAAAAATCTTTTCGGAAACAATGCTCCGGGTGAAAAGCACGAAAGCAATCAAACCGAGGAAAAGGGCGCAAACAAAAAAAGCCATAAGAAAAAGAATAAATTTTTAGACCAGTATTGCACTAATCTTACAGCTCTTGCAAAAGAGGGAAAGCTTGATAATGTAATAGGCAGGGAAGAAGAATTATACCGTACAATACAGGTGCTTTCCCGCCGTTCTAAAAATAACCCTTGCTTTATCGGTGAACCGGGTGTCGGCAAAACCGCCATTGTTGAGGGGTTAGCGCTTAAAATTGCCAATGGCGAAGTTCCCGCAAGACTGCTTGATAAAGAGATATTTTTGCTCGATTTGACAAGTCTTGTTGCCGGAACACAGTTCCGCGGTCAGTTTGAAAGCAGGGTAAAAGGTCTTGTTGAAGAGGTAAAAGACTACCGCAATGCAATTCTTTTTATTGATGAAATTCATAATCTTGTCGGTGCGGGCGATTCTACCGAGGGCTCGATGAATGCCGCCAATATTTTAAAGCCCGCTCTTTCGAGGGGAACTATTCAGGTAATAGGCGCTACCACCTTTAAGGAATACAGAAAATATATTGAAAAAGATGCCGCCCTTGAAAGACGGTTTCAACCGATAGTTGTAGCCGAACCATCCATTGAAGATACAATAAATGTCTTAAAGGGAATAAAAGGCTATTACGAGGGCTATCATTCGGTTGTAATTCCCGATAAAATAGTTGAAAAAGCCGTTCACCTTTCCGAAAGATATATAACCGACCGCTTTTTGCCCGATAAGGCTATTGACCTTTTGGATGAAGCCTGCGCTTGCGCCAGCCTTGAAAACAAATCGGTTGATGAACTTTATATAAACAATAAAAAAATAGCGGAACTTAATGATAAAATCGAAGCCCTTGAATCAGAGGTTGAAAACCCCGATTTTGAACAGCTGGCAATAACAAAATCCGAGCTTGAAAAAGAAAAGCAAAAGAATGATGAACTATGCAAAACTGCCGGTCCTTGCGAAATAAATGAATCTCATCTTGCAAAGGTGATTGAACTTTGGACAGGCATTCCCGCGTCTAAGGTTGAAGAAAACGAACTTTCAAAACTAAAAAGTCTCGAAGAAAAACTAAATACAAAGATTATCGGTCAGGAAAACGCGACCCGATTAGTTGCCGCGGCGGTTAAGCGCTCCCGTGTTAAAACAAGCGCCGAGCATAGACCGGCTTCCTTTATATTTGTAGGCCCCACAGGTGTCGGCAAAACACAGCTTGTAAAGGTTTTATCCGATGAACTGTTTAACACTCCCGAAACATTTATAAGGCTTGATATGTCCGAATTTATGGAAAAGCATTCGGTTTCCCGCCTTATCGGTGCGCCTCCCGGATATGTCGGATATGATGAAGCGGGTCAGTTGACCGAAAAGGTTAGAAGAAAGCCCTATTCGGTAGTGCTTTTTGATGAAATAGAAAAAGCGCATCCCGATGTTTTAAATGTTTTGCTTCAAATTCTCGATGATGGCAGAATAACCGATGCCCAAGGTCGAGTAGTCAATTTTGAAAACACCATAATCGTTATGACCTCTAACGCAGGCAGTGAAAACAAAGAAAACCTTTTAGGCTTTGGAAAATCTGCAGAAGAAGGCTCCGCCCAAAAGGCAGAAAAAGCTTTGCGCGAATTTTTGCGCCCTGAATTTATAGCGAGGGTTGATGAAATTGTTGTTTTCTCTCCGCTGAGTTTAGAGTCGCTCTCAAAAATTGCCGCATTGCTTCTTGATGAACTTGTTGAAGCTATGAAAGATAAAAACATCAATCTTAAATACGATGAAAAAGTATGCAAATTCATTGCTTCTAAATGTGAAAAAACAAAATCGGGTGCAAGGGAACTGCGCAATATTATCAGAAGAAATATCGAAGATAAAATCGTTGATATGATAATTGATGGCAGTGTTTCCGATATTAGTCTTACAGCTGATGAAAGCGGAATAATTATTTCTTGATTATTGCTTTTTATAATTTGCACTTATTTCTCTCCTTTATTGAAAAGAATAGTTAATAATGCTATTCTAAATTAAATAAAGGAGAGTGTTTTTTATGTCCAATTATATTCCAACTCCGGCGTATTATGATAGAATGCCGGTGGACATTTCTTTTGTTTTTGAGGACGAAAAACCCGCCGGCAAGCATGGCTTTTTGCATGCCGATGGTGATGATATGCGCTTTGAAGACGGAACCCTCGGAAAATTCTGGGGCGTTATGTTTAACGGCGGCGCAAATTTCCCGACCCACGAATATTCCGAAAAGGTTGCTCGCAGAATTGCGATGACAGGTTGTAATATCGTTCGCCTTCATCAGCTTGATGCAGAGTGGTGTATGCCTAATATCTATCAGCTTCATCCGGGTCCAAAGCCTAAGGATACCCGCCATTTTTGTGATGAATGTATGGATAGGCTTGATTATCTTATCTATTGCCTTAAACAAGAGGGTATTTATCTCTCAATAGATATGTTGACCTACCGTAAATTTAAACTCGGTGATGGTGTAAAGTTTGCCAATAAACTTGGTGATGCCGCAAGATTTTACGGTATGTTCGATCCTGTTATGATTGAACTTCAAAAAGAAACCGCAACCAATATCTGGAACCACTATAATCCTTATACAAAGCTATGTTATAAGGATGACCCGGCTTTTGTTTTCTGCGTTGCCTGCAATGAAAACGACCTTATTTATGATGTAGCACAACGCAAAAATTATTATCGTATTCCTTATTATGATGATATGTTCCGCGCTCAGATGAAAGAGTGGCTTAAAGATAATAACATCGAATATGATGCCGATAATTGCGATTTGTTCTCCAAAGATGATGTTATGATGAAATATAAGCTTTGGAAAACAGAGCAGTTTTATGATACTCTTATAAACCACATGAGAGATCTCGGTGTTAAAATTCCGATTGTCGGCTCTAACTGGAGCCACGGCAACTTAACCGTTGTAGCAGGCAGAAAGAGCGACTTTACCGATGCTCACAGATATTTGTTTGACTGGCACTGGTCAGAACACGAAAAGACCGCTTTCAATAAAGCTATAACCGATGGCGAAAGCTTCCTTGGTTCTATGGCGCATGTAAAGCTTAATAAAAAGCCCGCATTCTTTACAGAATGGGATGTTGTATGGCCTAATGCTTACAGAGCGCTCGGCGCACCTTATTTTGCGGCGGTTGCCTGCTTGCAGAACTGGACAGGTATGACCATTCACACCTATTCCTACGGCTCATTCCTTGAAAGAATTGATGTTTTAGGTAAGGAAAGTGTTTCCGATACGGTAGGCGGTACCGCTTATCGCGAGGGTATATTCTCAATCTGGAATGACCCCGCTAAATTCGGTCTATTCTATCATAGCGCACTGATGGTTCGCCGCGGCGATGTAAAGCCCGCTAATAAGCTTGTAGGCGTTAAGATGACCGATATCACAAAGAATACTGTTACAGCATACAATGCGCTTGTTGAAACCCACAGGCTTTGCACATTATTCGATGGTATTCCTACCGATAATGTTGATGAGATTGTAAACGATACCGATAAACCCGCAAGGGAAGATCCCAAAAAGATTGTTTCCGATACGGGCGAAATGTGGCGCGATCTTAAGCGTTCGATCGGTGTTGTTGATACACCTATGACCAAGATAACCTATGGTTTCTTAGGCCGTGGCCTTGCCGATGCAAGCCGCAGACCCGATCTTTCAATCAATCTTGACGGTATGAGTGTTGATTGTATGACCGATTTCGGTGTTATAGCCCTTTCGTCGCTTTCTAAAGACCCGATTGAAAAGTCTGACCATTTGTTGCTTTCAACAATAGGCCGCGCCAGAAATACCGGCGCTCAGTTCGATGGTGAAAAAATGATTGATGTAGGCCACGCGCCCATCGTTTCAGAGGTTATTGAAGCCGACATCAGTATTAAAACCGAGCACGAAGAACTTGCCGTTTGGGGTGTAAACTCCGATGGTTATTATGTCGGAAAACTTGATACAACTTATGAAGACGGATATTTAAAATTCCATGTGGGCAATCATTTCCCGGCGCAATATTATTTAATAATGATGGACTAAAAAGCAATACGGCAGGGGATAAAACCTCTGCCGTATTTTCTTTTAAAAAACTCTTGACTGAAACATAGAAATGTGGTATATTATCAAATGTTGACGCGGGTGTAGTTCAATGGCTAGAATCCCAGCCTTCCAAGCTGGTCGTGTGGGTTCGATTCCCATCACCCGCTCCAAAAAATAACAGATGCCTTTTGGTGTCTGTTATTTTTTTAGTTGTATTTAGATGGGAATCGAAAAGGACGACGGCAAAGCCGGAACCGACCTTCCGGTGGACGGTCGGTTAGTCCGTGGGCGTGTAGGCGCAACAGTTGCGCCGTGGCG
>CAMPCO010000023.1 GCA_946646305.1 uncultured Clostridia bacterium
TCAGCACAAATTCGCTGCCTACGGTAACCGGTAATTACTACCTTACCGCTGATGTTAAACTCACCTCTCAGCAAACAATTAAAACCGAAGATCAGAATGTTGTTCTCTGCCTTGACGGTCACAATATCGAAAGCACCGCCAAACGCGTTTACGGTATTTCAAAGAAGAACTCCAATCTGACCATAGTAGATTGTAAGGCAAAAGGCAAAATATTCAATTCCACCACCAATAAAGATGCTTACACTGTAGCAGGCAACACCGTAGCAGGCAAAACAGAAAATCTGCCGGGCGGATTGTTTGTAATCGTTTACGGCGAGGTTAATATTAAAGATGTTACCCTTGAAGCTCCGACCGTTAAAATGGAATTTGATGCTCCTGTTATGCTTGTTAATACCGGTGTTATAGTTAACTTTGAAAACTGCACCATTAAGGGCGGCACTACAACCGCACAGGGCGGCGCCCTCTGCATAAGAAAAGATGCAAAGGTTACCCTTAAAGACACAAATATTATCTCAGGCACAGCTGATAATGGCGGAGATGCTGTTAAAGTTCTTTCAGGCGGAACGCTGATACTCTCGGGTAAAGTAAATATTACCGAGGGTACAAAACAGGTTTACCTCGAAGACGGCGCTTACATCCATTTGGACGATGCTTTGAAAGAAGGCAGTCATATCGAGGTTGACATTCCTACAAAGTCAGGATTTGTAACCGATAACTATACCCCGGATGCCGAAAAATATATTGAAAGCACGAGAGAGAATTATGCCATAAAGGTTGAAGATGAAAAGCTCTACCTCTATGATACGACATATGTTCCGCCCACTCATGCAACCGAACATGCTTGCAAGGATTGCGGTAAAGATGTTACATGGAAATTATGGGATGAAGATGACAGTCTTCCCACCAAAGCGGGACACTATTATCTCGGCTCTGATGTTGAACTGACAAAAGAACAAAGAATAGCGGAAAATGCCGAGGTTGTTCTCTGCCTTAACGGTCACACCGTTAAGTCTACCGACACTCGTGTATACTCCACATATAACACAGGTTCAAAACTTGTAATAGATGATTGCCAAAAGACAGGTAAAATGATTCGTACCGGCGTAAAGAGCGGCACCGATATTCAGGGTGGTGTTCTTTGGGCGAAGAATGGTTCAATAAGTATCTACGGCGGTGAATATATTGCCGCTGAACAGAAATTACCTTCAAGCGGCGGTGTTATTTACGGCGAAAAGAACACCGATGTATTTATCAAGGACGCAACAATCACAGGCGGCGAGGTTTCCGATTGCGGCGGCGCGATATACATAACCTCGGGTGCGCACCTCTTCCTTGATAACACAACGGTCAAAGCAGGAAAGGCCGACATGGGCATGGGTGACGCCGTGTATATGGGCGCAGGCTCCAGATTGTATCTCGGCGGCAAGGTCAAAGTATCAGGCAGTGATGAAAACAACCTGTACCTTGCAAACAATGCATTCTTAAGATTCTCAGGCACAACCTTTGATAACAAGTCTTACACAGGCGGCCTTACGGAAGGCAGTGAAATATATGTTTCTACCGCTACCGCCTCCGGACAGATTGCGAATGCATATAAAGCAGGTGCCGAAGCGTACTTTGTAAGCGATAAGGCCGGTTATACCATTCTCACAACAAGCGCTGCTATTTATCTGCGCTCCAATTCTGCAGACTTAGATCACAGCAATGCTCATATTGAGAAATACGGCGATGAAGGCATTGAGTGGACACCGTGGCTCAGCACAAATTCATTGCCTATCGTAACCGGTAATTACTATCTTACCGCTGATGTAAAACTCACATCTCAGCAAACAATTAAAACCGAAGGTCAAAATGTTGTTCTCTGCCTTGACGGTCACAATATCGAAAGCACCGCCAAACGCGTTTACGGTATTTCAAAGAAGAACTCCAATCTGACCATAGTAGATTGTAAGGCAAAAGGCAAAATATTCAATTCCACCACCAATAAAGATGCTTACACTGTAGCAGGCAACACCGTAGCAGGCAAAACAGAAAATCTGCCGGGCGGATTGTTTGTAATCGTTTACGGCGAGGTTAATATTAAAGATGTTACCCTTGAAGCTCCGACCGTTAAAATGGAATTTGATGCTCCTGTTATGCTTGTTAATACCGGTGTTATAGTTAACTTTGAAAACTGCACCATTAAGGGCGGCACTACAACCGCACAGGGCGGCGCCCTCTGCATAAGAAAAGATGCAAAGGTTACCCTTAAAGACACAAATATTATCTCAGGCACAGCTGATAATGGCGGAGATGCTGTTAAAGTTCTTTCAGGCGGAACGCTGATACTCTCGGGTAAAGTAAATATTACCGAGGGTACAAAACAGGTTTACCTCGAAAATGGCGCTTACATCCATTTGGATGATGCTTTGAAAGAAGGCAGCCATATCGGTGTTGATACACAAACAGCATCCGGTCTTATAACAGATAACTACAAATCCGGTGCAGAAAATTATATTGTCAGCAACAAAGAAAAATATGCCGTGAAGGTTGATGACAGCAAGCTTTATCTCATCTTTGATGAGAATGCTCCTGCTGTTTCAAACCCCGCAAGCACTACCGGAAAGAAAGCCGCCAGCAAGGCTTCCGGTAATGTAAGCACAACAACAGCCGATAAAACAGGGGCAAAGGTTTCAAAAGGCAGCGATGCTTCAGATAATGCCAAATCTAACGACAAGGCAGAAAAAGCAAATTCTTCAAATAGTACTGCAAAGGCAAATATTGCCGTTTACAGTCCCCTGTTTAATCTCTTAAGGGAGGTAGGAATAAGATGAAAAAGAATATTATAAGAGTTGTTTCACTTATTCTATGTATGATATTGCTCGTCTTAGTTTCGGGTTGCGGAAGCAAATCCGAGGAGGCGGCATTCCGCAGATATATCGAACGCGAATCCGTGCCTGACGGCGATGAAACCGCTACAAAAGGTTTCCGTGTAGGCTTTGGAAGAGTTGAGATTATGCCTGAGGACTCTGTTCCTCTTCGCGGCTATGGTAACTCGCTCGCCCGTATGTCAACAGGCTTTTTAGATGAATTGTATATATCATGCGTTGCAATCAGTGACAAAAATGATAAAACCCTCCTCCTTATATCGGTTGATTTGGTTGGTGCGGAAAGCCCTGTTGTTGATCCGATAGTACGCTATGCCTCGAACAAATACAATATATCATCCGAGTATGTACATGTTACAGGCACACATACCCACTCTGCCCCTGATGTAACTATGACTTCAAAGCGTTCGCTTCAAAACTACATTTTGAAGCTTACCAAAAGAAGTCAGGAAGTAATAGATATTGCCATGGCGGACAGAAAGGTTGCAAAAATCAGCGCCGGTGAAACAAAAACCGAAGGACTAAACTTTGACCGACACTGGTGGCGTGCCGACGGCACGGTTGTTGGTGATAACTCAGGTATGCTAAGTGATGCTCCTATTATAGGACCCGTAAGTCAGCCTGACGAAACCATGCGACTTATAAAGTTTACCCGCAAAAACAGTAAAGGCGAAGCGGTAAAGGATGTTCTTCTTGTAAACTGGCAAGCCCATAACCACTTTACCGGCAGTTCTGAAAAGACTGATATTTCCGCAGACTTTACTTCTATGTGCACTCGCGAGATTGAAAAAGCCAAGAATTGTTATGCAACATATTATCAGGGATACGCCGGTAACTATAACGAGCGCGAAGGCAGATTCCCCGAAAAGAACAGAACAACCGATTATGAAGAGTATGGCAAATTCCTTGCAGAGTATGCTATAAAGGCTTACGATAAGCTTGAAAGTTATGAGCCGGGTGAAGTTAAAGCAGAAACTAAAAAATTTACTTATGCCTCAAACCATAAATATGATGATTTACAAGCACAAGCTCAACAGGTTCTCAGATTGTTTGATAAAATCAAAAGCCATACAGGTATAATTGATTTGTGCAGGCAGGTTGGTGTTCATGGTTATTTCCATGCCGGCGCAATACTAAGACACGCTAAAACCGGTGATACATTCACTATGCCTATCAGCGTTGCTTCTATCGGTGATATATGCTTCACATTTTCACCTGCGGAAATGTTTGGTGAAGCAGGCGTTGATCTTCGTGCGCGTTCACCCTATAAGTTTACCTTTACCTTGGGTTATTCCGATGGGCATGTAGGATATATTCCGGTATCTAAGTATTATGAATTCACCTGCTATGAAGAATATATGAGTCCGTATGCTCAGGGCGCCAGCGAAAAGATTGTCGATCAATATATCGATATGTTAAACGAAATTAAAGGCAAATAATATTTATAGTTTTTAAAGAGATATTAAGATTAAAGTCTTAATATCTCTTTTTTTTGCGCTAATTTTAATAACCCTGAAATTATAGGTTTTTAAAGTCGTGTTATTTTGCGAAAAGCCCCATAAATCAGTTGAAATTTAATTTTTTATAAACTATAATTATATATATAATAATAATTATTATATATAAGGATAAAGATTATGGTTAATTATCAAAAACAGGTTCCCGTTAAAGGGAAGTATGATGTTGTAGTTTGTGGCGGCGGTCCTGCCGGAATAGGTGCCGCGCTTGCCGCTGCAAGAGAAGGATGCAAGACACTGATTGTAGAGCGTTTTGGTTTCTTTGGCGGAATGGCTACCGCGGGATATGTTGACCCGATGAGCGAATTTGCCTATAACGGTTCGCTTGTTACAGGCGGCATACCCTGGGAATTTGCCAACGAGCTTGTGAAAGCAGGCGGCGGCATAATTGAAGAGCCGCGTTGCAATGTTTCTTTTAACCCCGAGATTTATAAACTTGTGGCTCAAAGAATGCTGCAAAAAGCGGGTGTTCAGTTTATGATGAACACATTTTTGCTTGATGCCGAAACCGAAGGCAAAAAGGTTAAAAGAATTTTTGTTACCAACAAATCAGGCCTTTGCGCTATTGAAGCCGATACATTTATCGATGCTACGGGCGATGGCGACCTTGCCGCTTTTGCGGGTGTTCCGATGTTGCCGCTAAGCGAAAAGATGCAGCCCGGTTCGTTCTGCTTTATTCTTTCGGGTGTTGATACCTCAACCGAGCGTATGCACATTATTCACCAGAAAAACCATCGTTTTAACCATCAGGCGGTATTTGTTCGCGATGCGCTGTTTAAGCTTCGTGAAGAGGGTGAATATGTTCCCCAGTTCGGCGGCCCCTGGCTTGCAACCACTCTTGAAGAGGGATGCATTACGGTTAATATGACCCGCGCGGCGGTTGATGCAACCGATAGTGATGATTACTGTGCCGCGGAATGCAAGATGCGTGAAGATATTTTCCGCCTTGTGGAACTAATATGCAAGCATGTTCCCGAGTTTAAAAATGCGAAAATTGCTTCCACCGCTACTATGGCAGGTGTAAGAGAAACAAGAAGAATTCACGGCGTTCATGTGCTGACGGGCGAAGAATATGTAAATACAGTTAAATTCCCCGATTCCATTGCTCGCGCTTGCCATCCGGTTGATATTCATCTTCCGGGTGATGAGGGGCAAAAACTCACCTTCCCGAAGGATGCGGGCTATATCCCCTATCGCAGTCTTATAACCAATGAATACGATAATCTGCTTGTTGCAGGTCGTGCGGCTTCTGCCGATAGCGAAGCCTTTGCCGCTATCCGTGTTCAGGCTCCTTGTATGGAAATGGGACAGGCGGCAGGTATTGCGGCAGGTCTTTGCAAGAAGCATGGCACTGATGTTCATGGCGTTAATACCGAAGAACTTGTAGACATAGTTCGTAAGTACGGTTCGTTTGTATAATATTTAATCTTTTTTGGAGGTCTTTTTAAATGAAAGTTGTAACATTTGGTGAAGTAATGCTAAGACTATCACCCGAAGGATATTATCGCATTATGCAGAGCGATAAATTCCTTGCAACATTCGGCGGCGGCGAGGCAAATGTTGCCGTAAGCCTTGCAAATTACGGCGCAGATGTTTCCTATGTAACAAAACTGCCCGATAACCCGATTACCCATGCCTTTATAGGCCAGATGAAATACTTTGGTGTTAAAACCGATGACCTTGTAATAGGCGGCGACAGAATCGGTGTTTATTATATGGAAAAGGGCGCTTCTCAGCGCGGCTCTGTTTGTGTTTATGACCGCAAGCACTCCTCTATCGCTGATGCCGATCCCGCAGATTTTAACTGGGAAGAAATATTTAAGGGTGCCGATTGGTTCCACTTTACCGGTATCACCCCGGCACTTAGCGATAATATGGTTACCGCTTGCAAGCAGGCCTGCATTAAGGCAAAGGAAATGGGCGTTAAGATTTCCTGCGACCTTAACTATCGCGGCAAGCTCTGGACAAGAGATAAAGCGCGCGAGGTTATGACCGAGCTTTGCAAATATGTTGATGTTCTGATAGCCAACGAAGAGGATGCAAAGGATGTTTTCGGCATTGAAGCGGAAAACACCGATATCTACGGCGGCAAGCTCAATTACGAGGGCTATAAATCGGTTGCAAAGCAGCTTACCGATAAATTCGGCTTTGAAAAGGTTGCTATAACCCTTCGCGGCTCTATTTCCGCTTCGGAAAATGATTGGGCGGCTATGCTTTTTGACGGCAAGGAATACTATTTCTCAAAGAATTACAGACTTCGCCTTGTTGACCGCGTAGGCGGCGGCGATTCTTTCGGCGGCGGTCTTATCTATGCTCTAAGAGAATTTGATGACCCGCAGAAGGTTATTGAATTTGCGGTTGCGGCATCTGCTCTTAAACAGTCAATCGAGGGCGACTTTAACCGCGTATCTAAATCTGAAGTAGAAAAACTTATGGGCGGCGACGGTTCAGGCCGTGTTCAGCGCTAAGGAGGATTTTTAAATGAAACAGGATGTTATAAAACAAATTGATGAAAACAAACTTATAGTAATTGTTCGCGGTGTTTACGGTGAAGATTGCATTAAGCTTGCTCATGCTTTGTATGAAGGCGGCATTAAGATGATGGAAATCACCTTTGACCAGAGCAAGCCGGATGAATTTTACCGCACTGCCGATGCCATTAAAGCGGTGAAAGAAGAAATGGCAGGCAAAATGATGGTTGGCGCCGGAACCGTTATCTCTCTTGAAACCCTTAAAATGGCAAAGGATGCAGGCGCGCAGTACATAATCTCTCCCGATACAAATGAAGAGGTTATCAAGAAAACCGTTGAGTATGGTCTTGTATCAATCCCCGGCGCTTTAACACCCAGTGAAGCCGCAAACGCGCACAAATGGGGTGCAGACTATGTAAAGCTCTTCCCCATTTCAAATCTCGGTGTAGGTTATTTGAAGGCCGTTCGTGCTCCGCTTAGCCATATCAAATTTATGGCAGTAGGCGGTGTCAGCGAAAAGAACATTAAGGAATTCCTTGATGCGGGCGCTGTTGGTGCCGGTGTTGGCGGCAACCTTGTTAACAAAGAATGGATAAAGAACGGCGAGTTCGATAAAATTACCGCCCTTGCCGCAGAATTTGTTAAGAATACAAAATAATAAAGATATAACGAAACAGACCCACCTTTCGGTGGGTCTGTTTCGTTTTGAAAAGAGATTTATTACAGAAATATCACAAAAGATATTCTATAATCTAAATAATTTAAAGGATATCAAACTTAGCTTCAAAGCCCAAATCTTCGGCTATTTTCTTAAGCTCATCAAGGGTTTTATCCTTCATAATAATGCCCGATTTTTCGGTTTCTTTTTGGGCTAATGCTTCCTTATCGCCGTGAACATAGATGCAGTCCTTACCGTCTGCTTTGGCGCTATCGCGAAGCTCCTGCATAAGGCGGCTCATATTCGCCTTGATTTCAGCCGCATCGCCGAAAGCCGCAGGGTCGATAACAATAAACGCGTGGCAGGAGCCTGCGCCCTTCTTTTCAACCCTTACATGGTGGTTAGAGGTCTGGCCGCCCGAAAGAATGGCGGTGAATATCTCGCACATCATACCAAAGCCATAGCCTTTGTGACTTCCGGTTTCCTCTTCACTGCCGCCAAGCGGAAGAATTCCGCCGCCGCGCTTTGCGATAATATTATCAAGCACACGCTTTGAATCGGTGCAGGGGTTTCCGTTTTCATCAACTGCCCAGCCATCAGGCAGGGGTTTTTCTTTTTTTGCATATAATTCAAGCTTGCCGCGTGTTACAACGGTGGTTGCCGCATCAAACCAGAAGGGATGCGGATCGGCAGGCACTGCCATAGCAATCGGGTTGGTACCGAGTATCGGTTTTTTAGAATTGGTATGAACCATCATAGCCTCGGTATTGGTCATAGAGAGGGCTATCATTCCCTGCTCTGCGGCGAGTTTTGTGTAATAACCCGCAATACCGTAGTGGTTTGAGTTTCTGACGCTTACAATAGCCATTCCGCTCTTTTTAGCCTTTTCAATGGCAAGTTCCATCGCTTTGTGGGAGATAAGCTGACCCATACCATCGTGGCCTTCGATAACGGCGGAAACGGGGGTTTCAAATACGATTTCGGGCTCTTCATCCTTATGGATACTGCCGTTCATTGTTTGGGTATAATATCTCCACATACGCTGAATGCCGTGAGATTCAATTCCATATACATCGGCAAGGTTTAAAACTTTTGCAATTTTTACGGAATCTTCCGCAGAAAAGCCCATCTTTTTAAAGGCTGTTTCGCAAAAATCAAAAGCCTGTTTTGCCGGAACTCTGAATTCTGCCATTTTTTTCTCTTCCCTTTTAATGTTATTTTTTATATTATATCACATTTAAAGGCTACTGTCATTAACATTTAAGAATACTTTTGTAAGAATTATTTCTTGAATGTTAATAAAGAAATATAAAAGACAAAAAGTTTTAAATAAAGACCTTTACTTTTTATTTTTTGTCGATTATTATAATAGCAAAGGAATAAAAATAATTGTATAATAATTATAGAAAATGAGGCCAGATTTGCCCTTAAAGGAGTTTTTTTAAATGAATGAAAGAAAATACCGATTATCTATCTGGGGCGGTATATATAAAGAACTCGGCGTTTATAAAGCCATTGACCGCCTTATTGAAAACGGCTTTTATGCTATGGAATACCCCGATGTTTTCACCGAGCAATACCTTAAACTGCCCCGCGAGGAATATATGGCAGAGGCGGAAAAGATAAGGGCTTATGCCGCCGAGCGCAATTTTGAAATAAGCCAGGGGCACCTGCTTTTCAAGCACCCGTTTTTAGGGGATGAACCGCTTGAACTTTTAAAGAAAAATATCGATTTTCTCGAAGCTATCGGTGTTAAAAATATGGTGCTTCATATTTCGGGCAATAAACCGGGCATCAGCCTTAGAAAACTTAAAAGAAAATACTATAAAAAGCAACTTGCAAGAATTAAAGAACTGCTCGATTATATCGGCGACAGAGACATTGTAATCTGCCTTGAAAACATTGTTCAAAACCCGAATACCGAGGCGAGCGAATATATTTTAGATTATATTCACGACTGCGATAATTCGCCCCATCTCGGCATTTGCCTTGATACAGGCCACTTAAACCGCAGTGTCGGGCTGGGACACGTGGATGAGACTTTTGAAGAGTTCTTTAAAAAGTCCGAAGGACGCATAAAGGCGCTTCATGTAAACGGCAACGCCGGCAGTGATGACCTGCACCAGTTCCCCTTTACCGGTAAAGAGGGTCACAGACCCGATTGGGTAAACTTTATCACCGCGCTGAATAACAGCGATTACTGCGGTCTTTATAACTATGAAACACCGGGCGAACGCAATTTTGTTCCGATGAAGGTAAGAGACTATAAATTGCAGTATGCCAAAAAGCTTTTTGAATATATGACAAGCGATGAGTTTGTAAACGACCCCGATAGCGATAAATGGAAATAATGTATTCATAAAAAACCGCTCTTTTTAAAAGGGCGGTTTTTTGTTTTATGAATGAAGTTCGTATATTTCGGTTTCCCAGGGGAGCCATTCGGTTCTGTCACCTGAGAGAGAGGGTGATGTCTCTTCCCTGTTAGACAGTATGCGAACAAAGTTCTTTTGCTTTAATTCCTCGGGAATTTCGATTTTAACGGTATCATCAGAGAAGTTTGCCACGATAAGCAGAGTCTCTCGCATACAGGATCTTGTGTAAACTATCATCTGCTCGTGGTCAAACAGATAAAAATCAAGTTTGCCGTCAACCATCGCGGGATGGGTTTTGCGCATAGCGATTATCTTTTGATAATACTTAAAAATACTGTTCTTTGCCTTTAAGTCGGCTTCGAGATTTATCTCTTTATAACGGGGGTTTACCTTTATCCAGGGCTTGCCCGTTGTAAAGCCGGCGTTTTCTTTATCGTTCCACTGATAAGGTGTGCGAACATTATCGCGGCTCAGCGGTTGAAGATTTTTAAGGGTTTCAACCGGGTCGGCGCCCGCTTCAACAGCGGTATAATACTTGCCGACAGTGTAGCGCTCATCATAATCATCGATAGAGTCAAAATATACATTGGTCATACCGATTTCTTCACCCTGGTAAACAAAGGGGCAACCGGGCATTGTATGTGTAAGGGTTGCGAGAAGCTCGGCAGACTCTATGCGGTACTCTTTATCATTGCCAAAGCGGGAAACTTGACGAGGTGTATCATGATTTGATAAATACTGCGCTTCAAAAGAGTTATGCTCAGCGAGCGCTGACCAGCGCTTCTGAGTTTCTTTATAAATACGCGGGGTGATAATATTGACATTTTTGCCAAGTTCAAAATGGAAAACCATATTAAGCTCGTGGTTATCTTCCGCCACAAAATCAGGCGCCATATCGGCGGTAACCTGACCGGTTTCGCCAACGGTCATAACATCATATTTACCCCAAGTGTTGCGGGCAATTTCGCGAAGAAGCTCGTGAATGCCATCAACATTTGCGCAAATAGTGCGGTCAACAACATAACCGTGGATACCAACCGGCGGTGCCGGCGGTTTTTGCGAATCAGGCAGACCCGCGGGCTTTTTAAGGCGGTTAACCGCATCCAGGCGGAAGCCATCTATGCCCATATCAAGCCAGAAACGCATCATCTTATACATAGCCTGCCTTAAAGGCTCATACTCCCAGTTAACATCGGGCATTTTGTAAGAATAGTTATGTAAATAATATTCGCCGGTCAGTTCATCATACTGCCAGGCAGAGCCGCGGCCTTCATAGAAATAGTTGCCCCAGTTGTTGGGCTCTTTTCCATCGGGCTTGGCAGGACGCCAATAATAGAAATTACGATAGGGGTTATCCTTTGATTTGCGGGACTCTTTAAACCACTTATGCTCATCGGAGGTGTGGTTTAAAACAAGGTCCATTATAACGCGGATACCCATTGAATGAGCCTTTTCCAAAAGCTCTTTAAAATCATCCATTGTGCCGTAACGCGGGTCTATATCTTCATAATCGGAAATATCATAGCCGTTATCGACCATAGGGCTTTTATAAAGCGGGTTAAACCAAATGCAATCAACGCCGAGCTCTTTAATCATCGGCAGTTTGCTGATAACACCCTGCAAATCGCCGATACCATCGCCATTTGAATCGCAAAAGCTTTTGCAATAAATCTGGTATACTACCGCTTCCTGCCACCATTTTTTTTGCATAAAATAATCACCCTCAAATTTTTTGATTGTATAATATAATCGGCATATCGTTTATGCCACATTATAGGTGTTAAAAC
The DNA here is from genome assembly GCA_946646305.1 of uncultured Clostridia bacterium. GTDB lineage: Bacteria > Bacillota > Clostridia > Oscillospirales > Acutalibacteraceae > UBA737. The sequence continues at coordinate 11,673 of CAMPCO010000023.1, forward strand.
AATTAGAAATCTTATGTAATCGCTATTATTAAACTTTTTCTTTACAAGCTTGCCAAAAGAAGTTATAATATTAAACATAAGGACATTTTTTGCTTTAAAGCAGAAAATGTTATTAAAAATTTAGACAAATTGTGTTGTATTTTAAATAAAGGATGTGTGATATGGATTTTCTTGAACCATCTAAAATAAATATCGGCAATGCGTGTTTTGAACTAATAATAAAGCCCGGCTTTTTAAATACAATCAATACCGCTATGCCCCGGCTTCACTGCCACCCCTCTTTTGAGGTGCATTGCATCGAATGCGGCACTATAAGGATGAGGTTTGAAAACACGGTGAGAAAAATAGACGGCCCCGTTATTATTCTTATTCCGCCGAAATATTACCACAAGATTGAAAGCATTTCGCCCGATGCGGTTAAATATTCTTTTGAATTTTCTCTTTCAATGCTCGGCACGGGCAATTCTTTCAGAACCTTTTCGGAAATTCTCGGCAATGTTACCGCGCCTGAGATTATGCAGGTCGGTTATCAATCGGTTGATAACATCAGGGCATACGATAAATACCCCGAAGAAATTGAGTTTATGGTCTATTCGCATATAGGGCAGATTATTCTTCGTATGTTTAATACGCTAAAGGTTAAATACCCCGAAAGCAGCAGAATAGCCACCGCCAAAAAGAGCAGTTTGCATAAAGAGCTTATGGTTGCGGAGATTATGTCTTATATGGAAGAAAACGCGGGCCATGCGCTCACTTTATCAGACATAACCGATAAATTCAACCTTTCAGAGCGTCAGATTGAGCGTCTGCTTAAAGAGGTTATGCATGATAGTTTCTTTTCTCTTCTTAATAAATACCGTATAAGAATGGCGGTTATAAGAATAACCCAGGGAGAAACAAATCTTTCTAAAATTGCAGAAGACTGCGGTTTTTCAAACTATGTTACCTTTTGGAACCATTTTTCAAAGCTTAACGGTATGACCCCATCGGAATACCAAAAAAGATACAAAAAAAGAATGAAATAATGCTTTTTAAAACTAAAACCCAACCGCTCGGTGGGGTTTTAGTTTTTTGATTTAGAAATTAGGTTGATTCATAAATCGGATAGTAAAATAGATGTATGCGATAATCATTCTAATCGGATGTGACACCGTTTACGGCATTCAGTCCTCTTGAAGCTAAAATATCAACCGCTTTTTGAACATCCTCAGATGTGGTTAAAGCAGGCGGCAAGGTGTTTTCCATACCAAGCGCCTCATACCGCGAAGCGGCAAAATTATGATACTTTAGCACCTTGACCTTACTAATACACGGAATATCTTTTAAAAGATCGGCAATGGCGGGTATTTCCATATCATTATAACCTACCACCAAAGGGATGCGAATTTCAATCGCGGCACCCATTTTTGAAAGGAAACGAAGATTATCAATAATAATGGCGTTATCCTGCCCTGTGCAGGCACGATGAACGGCAGGATCCACCGCCTTAACATCATATAAAAATTTATCTGTGTACGGAAGTATCCTTTTTAAGGTTTCTCGCGGTACAAAGCCGCAAGTATCAATATAAACGCTGATTCTTTTTTCATGGAACAGGCGGGCTAATTCCACCGCAAAATCAGGCTGAGCCAGACATTCGCCGCCGGAAAGGGTAACGCCGCCGTTTCCCGCACGGAAAAAGGCTTCATCCTGCATAACTGTTTCAACAAGCTCATAAGCCTCATATTCCGTGCCGTAGGTAACAATGGCATTAACCGGACAGCTAAGAGCCGTTTCGGCGGTATGTTTGTCGCCGCAGGTACCGCAATGAAGGCATTTTTCTTTAAAATACGCAGTTTGTACGGAAAAGGAAATGCTTTCGGGGTTATGGCACCAAATACATTTAAGTGGGCATCCTTTTAAGAAAACCGTTGTTCGAAGACCATCCCCGTCATGAATTTCCATCCGCTTTATTCCGCTTACAAGTCCTTTCATGCGCTCATCCCCGCAGATTCCGATCTTGCGATGAATTCTTCTTTTTCCTTTTCGGAAAGAGAGGAAAACAACACATTCCAGCCGCAAAGCCGCACCTGAAGATTAGGATAAGCCTCAGGATTATCCTTGGCTTTTTTCAAGGTTTCGGTATCAAGTACATTATAATGAATACAAAATCCGCCCAAATCGAGGAAAGTATATAAAGAAGCGGTCATTGCATTAAGTCCGTTTTCACCGCGAACGGCGGAGGAATGGAGATCCAAATCAACAATAGCGCCGTTTGGTGTGCGGGTGCCGTCAAGATATGCAACCGAAAGCAGATGCGCGGTGGCGCCGTTTCTATCTGCGCCGAAGGTAGCGCCTGTGTTTTGAGAAACCGTTTCTCCCGAAAGTCTGCCGTCAGCGGACGCGCCGGTAAGCGAGCCGAATTTCCATCGCCAATCGATAGAGAACAGTCCCAGGCGGTAAATTCCGCCTTTTTTATTGGGGTGGCCGTTTACCTGAGCGGCAAGAGCATCAACGGTTTTTTTCGCAAGGTCATCCGTTTTCTTATCTCCCATACCGTACTTGGGGAACTTATTCTTTACGGTCAGGCGCAGAACCTCCTGCCCTTCCCAGTTGTTTTTCAAAATTGCCTTAAGTTCATCCAGTGTCAAAGATTTATCTTCATAAACCAGCTTGCGGATAGCGGCAAGAGAGTCTGTTGCAGTGGCAAGACCGATAGCATCAACAGATGAGTTAGGATATTTGGCGCTATGGTCGCAATACAGGTCGCCCCCATTTTCCAAAGCGGAAACATAGGTGGCGGAGAATATCGGTGCCGCGTGCAGCATACCGTAATTCTCTTCGCAAAGATCAGTGCAGTAAATTCCGCAGTCCACGGCATATTTTACCTGGCGCAAATATTCTGAAAACAGGTCATCAAATGTCGGGAAAACACCGTCATTTGCAAGACCTATCTGCTTGCCGGTAAGAAGATCAACACCCGAAAAGAGCGCCATTTCCAAAGCTTTTGCCAAATTCATACGAGTGCCGCAAGAACAGGTTATCTCACCATTGGCGCCGCATTCATAACAACCGACAACATGATAGTTTACGGCATCGCGGTGCTCTTCTCCCAACAATTCGAGAGATTTTATCACTCTGCCGTCATCCATAAACACAATACTGTTGTTTCCTTCGCGAACTGCATCAAGCGCATTTTCAACAATATCACGCGGGGTGTTTTTTGAAATAAGCAGATGAAGCTTGGTGCAGTTGGTACCGGCTTTACGGTAGGTTTCCAAAAGCAAATAGGAAAGCTCGTTTATTAAATCGTTACCCTGTTCATCCGTTCCGCCCAAAGCAAAAGGCATATTTGCGGCGGCGCGAATGCGGTCTATTTCCTGCATAAAATCTAAAAGCATTTGCGGCACGATAGCCTTATCCGCCTTTTTGTAAAACGGGAGCAAAAGCGTATCAAGCCTACCCAGTGTACGCAGAAGTGTGCCGTCAAAATACTGCTGAAGATAATAATACAAGATAACAGTTTGAAGCGCTTCATAAAGGGTGGATGGAGCGCCCTTTGTCAAATGATCAAGGCCATCCGCCATTTCTGTTCGGCCCTCATCTCTCGCCTTTTTAGCCGCGCGGGCAATAAAGCGCAAAGCGGCATCATATACCCGTGTTATCTCGCGGTAAAAACGCTGCTTATGGGGATCATTTCCCGCCCTGTCACGATAGCGGTCAATTCGCTGACGCAAACCATAAATACCTAAATCTATGACATCTTCCCAGCAGGCGCTGGTATGACCGAAATCGTAAGTGCCGAAATAAAGCTTTGCCGCCATACCATCCGCATAAGCGGGGTCTCTTATAGTAGATTTTGCGGCATAAAAACGCTCGCGCAAAACAATTTCCCTTATAGCGCGACAATCAACCGCTACCATAAATCGGTTAATTTCAGGCACGGTTATCTCACAATTATCAAGCAAATAGATGTCAATATCACAATCGGATTTTAAAACATCTTCTTCGCCGCTATAATCCATCATTTTTAATACGTTGTCTAAAAGTTCCTTTTGATGTAAAGTCAAAGGCTCACTCCCTTTTACTTTAGTTTACTATTCCCTCTGATTTTTGTAAAGGTGATTTTTCGAATTATTTATACTTTTAGAAACTAAAATATTCTTTTCAGATTGACAAATTTACAGAAAATGATATAATCAAAACAGAACATGGAAAGAAGGGATCAAAAGAATGGACCTTTCACAAAAAAAACTATATATTACAACTTTATATCGAGTTATTGCCTCTTCTATGAACCACCATTATAAATCCGGCAACAAAAACGAGCGGCCTTGTGATGGGTTTGTTTATGTTCTGGATGGCGAATGTCGCTATAAATTCAACGACAAAACGAATTTTACTGTAACAAAGGGTGATATTATTTACCTGGCGGCAGGCTCTTGCTACACCATAAAAGTACTGACCGATGTTTATAGCTATATTTATTGCGACTTTGATTTCTCCGAGAAATGCCCCGATATGTCCTGTAAGGTGGCTGCGGGTAATCCCGGTGAAACCGAATCAATTATGCGGCAGCTGCTCAGAGCCTACTCTAGAAACAAATTTACCGATAGCCTCTCCCTTTTGTATAAAATCTACGGCGCACTGCAAGCGTCCATATCCTCCGCTTATGTAGGAAAGGGCGCCAGAGGATATCTCGAAAAAAGCCGCAAAAAAATTGACTGGGCTTATTCCGATTACTCTCTTTCAGTCAGTGCGCTTGCCAAAGAAGCGGGTGTCAGCGAGGTTTATTACCGTAAGCTATTTAAGGCGCTTTATCACACATCCCCATCGGAGTATATTATCTCCGTGCGTCTTCGTGCGGCGGAGGAGTTGATGCAATTCACATCACTGCCTCTTAAAGAATGCGCAATGCGATGCGGTTTTTCATCTTTGCAGTATTTTAGCCGTG
>CAMPCO010000024.1 GCA_946646305.1 uncultured Clostridia bacterium
TTTACCGAAACAAGGCAATACCTTGAAAGCCTTTTTATATATTCATCGGCGGCAGATTTAAAATAGTTTTCCTTTATCTTGCCGACAGCGACAATATTTATTTTCATCATAAGGCGATTACCCCGTTGTTTTCGGGCTTTGCAACCGTTAATATGTAATCCTCGTTTTCCTTTGCGCCTGCAAGGCTCAGCGCGTTTTGCGCGGTCATTTTAGCAAGGGTGGGAAGATTATTCTGCCGACTTAAATGCCCTAAAATAATTCTGGTTGTGCCGTTTTGCAAAAGGAACGGCAACTGCTCGGCGCAGGCATTGTTTGAAAGGTGCCCCTTATCCGACAAAATACGGAGTTTAAGCGGCGGCGGATATGGTCCGCGGCGCAGCATTTCCACATCGTGATTAGACTCAAAAAGCACGCAGTCGCTTCCTTTAAGGTTTTGCTTTACCTCATCGGTTACAATGCCGAGGTCGGTGCAAACGGTGATTTTTTTGTCACCTTTAAGTAAGAGACTGTATCCGCTTGAGCCCTCGCAATCGTGACTGGTTGCAAATCTTTTTATAACTATATCCCCTATTTCAAAGTTATCCTCGATAACCCTTAAATCAGCGCCTATCGGAATAGCCCCCTTTTCCTCTAACCCGATAAGGGTTTTTTCGGTGGCAAAAAGCGGAATATTTGTCCTTTTGAGCAAAGTTTTAATACCTGCAATATGGTCGCCGTGCTCGTGGGTTACGGCTATGCCGCAAAGGGAGGAAAAATCCGAGCCTGTTGCCAACATTGCCATTTCAAGTCTTTTACAGGAAACCCCTGCATCTATTAAAATGCCGTTGCCCAAATCATCTCTTATGTAGGTGGAATTACCCGATGAACCGCTGAAAAGCGGACATATTCTTGCCAAAAAAATTCCTCCTCCATTTAAAACTTAAAACGGGCGGCAAACATAATTTGCCGCCGCCTGAATTACTTATTTTAAAAATCAGCTTACGCCATCTTGGTATTTGCCGCATTGTCGCTTACGGTTACGCGCTTTATATCAGCGCCGAGTTTCGTAAACTTTTCGGCTATATGTTCATAACCGCGGTCGATGAACTGAATTTGCTCAACGGTGGTTTCACCCTTGGTCATAAGACCTGCAATTATCACCGCCGCGCCTGCGCGCAAATCAACCGCCTTTACGGGAGCGGGTTTTAAGCTTTCAACCCCCGTTATCATAGCGGTTTTACCATCCACCTTGAAATCGGCTCCCATAATGGCGAGCTGCTCAAGATATCTGTACCTGCTTTCCCAAACGCCCTCGGTTATAAAGCTTGTGCCGTCTGCAATAGACAAAAGAACACCGAACTGGGGCTGCATATCGGTCGGGAAACCGGGATGCGGCATTGTTTTAATTGTGCATTTTTTCGGGCGGGTTTTCATAGTAACGCGCACCGATTCATCATATTCGGTAACCGTAGCGCCGATTTCAATAATCTTTGCAATTATCGATTCAAGGTGCTTAGGTATTACATTTTCGATTAAAATATCGCCCTTTGTAGCGGCGGCGGCAACCATATATGTTCCCGCTTCAATCTGGTCGGGAATAATGCTGTAAGATGTACCGTGAAGGTGCTCAACACCGCGGATTTTTATGGCATTGGTACCTGCACCCATAATATTGGCGCCCATAGAGTTTAAAAAGTTTGCAAGGTCAACTATATGAGGCTCTCTCGCGGCGTTTTCTATAACGGTAAGACCTTTAGCCTTTACCGCCGCAAGCATTATGTTTATCGTAGCACCTACCGATACCATATCGAGATAAACAGAACCGCCGAAAAGGTCTGACGCGTGGGCTTCAACCATTCCGTTTTCAATCGAAACCTCGGCGCCGAGGGTCTCAAAGCCCTTGATATGCTGGTCAATGGGTCTGACACCGAAATCGCAACCGCCCGGAGGGGCGACAACGGCATGGCCGCAGCGACCGAGAAGAGCGCCCAAAAAATAGCTCGAGGCGCGCATACCCTCTGCCATTTCTTTGGAAACGACATAGCTTCCCGCCCCGCGAGGATCGATTTGAACAGTGGTTTTATTTATAAGCTTAACCTGAGCCCCCAGAATTGAGAGAGAGTCAAGCAGAGTTGCAACATCAGATATTTCGGGCAGATTTTCAATTATGCAGGGTTCATCTGATAACAGAACCGCCGGCAGTATGGCAACTGCCGCATTTTTGGCGCCGCTTATTCGAACAGTTCCCCTTAAGGGTTTGCCGCCGTTTATAACGAACTTTTCCAAAAAACTACACCTCCGCCAAATATTACAAAAGTATTATACACAATCTATCGTTGTTTGTCAATTTATTACTACAATATCTGCACTATTTTATTATTGACCGAACTTTGAGTATTTATGATTGTTAAAATAAACTAATCTTTAAAACTTTTAAGGGTTATGGTCATTATAAACAGGCCGAAAACAAGTGACAAAGCGAGCGAATACACACTTTCGTGGGCAACGGCACTGCTATCGGACAATAGTTTTATTATTCTCGGAACGGAGTTTATAACCGAAAGCATAGAAGCGGAAAGTCCCGTTGCAAGCAAGATTTTAGGTTTTGCCCTGCCGGTTATATTATTGGCGACCGAAACAAGCTCCAGCATAAACAATACCGCCAAAGAATAATAAAGAACGGCAAAAAAATTATCGGTGATTATGGTGATAGAAGATGTTATGGCGAAAAATCTTATCAGTTTGATAATGGAAAATAAAAGCGGTATAACATAAAGCCCCGGTAAGATTTTAATACCGAGAACAATCATTATGGCATAGTAAAGGAAAAACACCGCGTTTAAAACACCCATTATTATAACAACGGAAATCTGCCAGGTTGGGAAATAGCTTGAATACTGCATAGCCAGAATATCCACAATCGAAAGGCCTGATATTAAAAGCGCCAAAACGCCCGACACTGCACCGCCTTTAACCTTTACGGTGCCGGTTTCTTTGCACAAAAAGGACATAACCGCCGAGGCTATTACGCAGGCAAGGCTTAAAACACTCAGCAAAATGCCGGAAGCAAAATAATCGGGGTTTATAAAGCCGGTTTTTCCGTCTATTGTGAAAACAACTGATATTAAGCGGAATAAAAGACCGCCCGCAAGAAGCAGAAAAAATATCTTTTTAAGCTTACCGTAATTCACACTATCACCCTTTATAGGTTATTCCGATACAATCGGTTTCATATACTTTTACGGGATATAAAATCATTTTATATAATAAGAGCAAAAAAGTCAATCAAAAAGGAGATACCATTTTGAAAAACACTTTTATCATAAGTCTTGCGGCGGCAGTTCTGCTGATTATTTCGCCGCTTTTATTATTGACGGAAAAGGTTGCCCCACTGCCTCAAAAAATAGCCGAAACCATTTCCCCCGTAAAAAGCGAAAAGGCTAAGACAGATTATTTCAGAATAAAAACGAAAGACGGAATAAAGAAACTCGGCGCCAAAGAATATCTTATAGGTGTATTGGCGGGAGAGGTTTCTCCCCTTTATGAAAAGGAGGCTTTAAAAGCCCAAACTGTCGCCGCCTACACCTTTGCTTTAAGGCGCGCTTTATACGCAAAAAGCATAAACAGAGAATATGACCTTACCGATGACCCCGCGACCGATCAATGCTATACAGATAAAGAAACCGCCGCAAAAAAATGGGGAGAAAACGCCGAAGAATACCGCAAAAAACTTGAAACCGCAGTGGATGAGGTCTACGGGATGTGGCTTGAATATGATAATTCGCCGGCACTTACCGTTTATCACGCGGTATCATCCGGCACTACTAATTCTTCCGCGGATGTTTGGGGCAATGCCCTGCCCTATTTGACCTCGGTTTCAAGCATCGGCGATAAACTATCAAAGAACTATTTAAGCGAGTACGATTTTTCCGCCGAAACATTTAAAGAAAAGCTTGAAGACTTATGCAAAACGGATACAAGCAAAAACGCGATAGGAGAAATCAAGAAGAGCGACAGCGGGCTTGTGCTTACAGCCGCAGTCGGCGATAAAACCCTTTCGGGTGCCGAAATACAAAAGGCATTGGGGCTTGTAAGCGCCTCTTTTGATGTTGAATACTCGGCGGGCAATTACCATTTTACCGTTTACGGCAGAGGGCACGGTGTCGGTATGAGCCAAACGGGTGCCGAATATATGGCAAAGCAGGGCAGCAGTTTTGAAGAAATACTATCGCATTATTATAAAGGAACTAAATTAAAAAAGTCTTGACAAAAGAAGAATTAAAGTTTATAATATCTTAGCATCAAACCAAAGACAGCAGGTGGCGTATCGCCGTAAGTCTATCGCCTGCCGAGGTGAAGCGTAAATATTTATATATTTTTATATAGTGTTTTCGTGTCCACCTGTGTTTGGTGGACACTTTTTTATTGGCGGAGGTGAAACACATTGCCAAACGCAAAAGTTTTAGCACAAAAGCAGCAAATCGTTGAAGATCTTAAAGGAAAGCTTTCAACCGCTATCACCGGTGTTGTTGTTGATTACAAGGGCATCTCGGTTGCAGATGATACAGCTTTGCGTAAAGAACTTCGCGAAAACGGTGTTGATTATTTCGTAATTAAGAACACATTGCTTTCCCGTGCGATTGAGGGTACCGATCTTGAAGAAATGAAGTCGGTTCTCGAAGGCACAACGGCAGTTGCTCTTTCCGATACTGATTACACCGCAGCGGCAAGAATTCTTTGCAAATATGCAGACGCTCATGAGAACTTTAAGGTTAAGGCAGGCTTCCTTGACGGCAAGCTTATCGACCTTGAGACCATCAATCAGCTTGCAAAACTTCCTACAAGAGAAGTTCTTCTTGCAACCGTTCTTTCCGCATTCCAGGCGCCTATCGCGTCTTTTGCACGCGCCGTACAAGCTATCGTTGATAAAAACGGTGAAGCCGCGGCTGAATAATTAAATTTTAAAATTAAAACAAAAACAAATTTGGAGGAAAATTAAAATGGCATCTGAAAAGATTACATCTATAATCGAAGAGTTAAAAACTCTTACGGTTCTTGAACTTAGTGAACTTGTTAAAGCAGTAGAAGAAGAATTCGGCGTATCTGCCGCTGCCGCTGTTGCAGTTGCAGCTCCCGCAGGCGGTGAAGCTGCCGCAGCTGATGAGAAGACTGAATTTGATGTTATTCTCGCATCTGCAGGCGCAGAAAAGATTAAGGTTATCAAGGCTGTTCGTGAAATCACAGGTCTTGGCCTTGCTGACGCAAAGGGTCTTGTTGACGGCGCTCCGAAGCCCGTTAAAGAAGGCGCAAGCAAAGAAGAAGCTGAACAGATCAAGGCTAAACTTGAAGAAGTTGGCGCTACTGTTGAACTTAAGTAATTCTTATTTTAGAATACAAAAAACGGATCGGTTTTTACCGGTCCGTTTTTTTGTGCTTTAAGGTGTTGCAGCAGTTTAATTTTTATATTTTCCCTTTAAGCACTGTTTTTATTTTTTCTCTTGAAGCGGTGTTTAATTCCATATCCGAAAATAATGATGAACAGGAATAAAACGCCACTCCGAAGACCGCTTTGTCTTTCAAACAAATTTCGGTCTCACGCGATAGAATATCATCCCTTGTTATCCATTCATCGCCATCGGCGGCGGTTTCTGTCCCTGTTTTATAGGCGGCAAGCCCTATAACAAGTATAGTTCCCGAACTGCCTGCCAAATCTTTCCATCGGCTTAAAATATTCTCAAAGCAAAAATCTTCGTTTTTATAGCAAAAGCCGAAATATAACTGCGGAATAATCATATCCACACAAGACCCCTCGCACCAGGCGGCGATATCGGCGAAAAAGGTGTTTTTGTTTTTATCTATATCCGCCGCCGGGCTTACACTGAAAACCAGGTCTTTATCTATAAACTTTATTGCCGTATATATACTGCTTACAAGGGAGTTTACATTGCAAATTCTGAAACTTGAGAGTCCGAGCGGGTTTTCGGTTTCTTTTGTATAATCGGCATAGGTTTTATTATCAAAAGCGCTGTCGGTTGTAGGGTAAAAATAATCATCAATATGTATTCCGTCTATATCATAGTTTCGGCAAAGTTCTCTTACCACCTCTAAAACGGTTTGCTTTACTTCGCTTTTGGCGGGGTTAAGATATATTCCGTCATTATAAAAGCAGATGTTATCATCGTTTTCCGCTTTATCATCAAAAAGCCAGCGATAAGCGATACTGTCTTTACTTAGGCTATCTATACTGCCGTTTGAGGTTTTAACCCTATACGGGTTTATCCAGGCATGAAGTTTTAACCCCGCCTTATGGCAAATTTCAACGGCTGTTTTCAAAACATCGGTGCCGTAGCGCGAATGGTATATTTTTGAATTATACGCGGCATCGCAAAAGGGCACAACATGCAAAAAAACATCGGTTATTCCGAAATCTTTAAACTTTTCGGCATAAGCTTTAAAAGCATCGCTGAAATTTCCGCTTTGAACCATTTTGTCAAGTTCTATATAGGATATCCAAACGCCGCATATCTTACCCGGCTTTTCTTTTTTTAAAGCCGCCGGCTCGGGATCCGAACATCCGCTCAAAGCAAGCAAAAGAAAAGCCAGCGTAAGGGATAATATTTTTTTCAAACTAATTCACCGCTTTATAATCTACCGAGATTGAATTAAGTGCAAATTTTCCGCTTGTATGGAGCTTTAACGCCGCTTTTCTTGTTCCTTTAAGCGCGTTTATAAGGTTTCTTATCAACACTTTATTCTTAATACTATGTATATGCCGAACCTGCCTGCGGTTATCAGTTATTATTTCAAGATTGCAGGGCTCCGCATCCACATTTACTTCGATTTTTTCGATTGTTTTTTCCTTTTCGGTGCCAAGCAGATAATCGGCGGTTTCAAGTTTTATCGGTATCTCGATTGTTTTAACCGCTTCCGATATACTCTCAAAATCAAAAACGGTGTCTGTAGTAGAGGGCAGAAAATGCATAAAGCCGTTTTTACTGTCTTTAGAGACGGTAAGCATTATTTCATCACATGTTTTGCCGCTTTCAAGATGCGATTCGGGCAATTTCCATAAATACCACGAAACATTCCGCATATTTCTGGCGCCGTATCTCACGGCATAGCCCATATTGGTTATATGGCAATCACATATAAACACATAACACCCGCAAAAGAGATAATAGTACCCGTCTTTAACACAGGCAAAGGGGTTCGCATCCAAACCGATAAACTGTTCCAGCAAATGGTCAACCTTTTCGGAAATGCTGAAAACATTTTTTTCGCTTCCGTAGGTTGTGGCTTCAAGGGTATAAACCTTTTTATCACTGCCAAGCCAAATAAGCTGGCCCGCGCAGGAGGCAACCGTTGCCCCGTTCATACACCCGATTTTGGTGCTGATTGATTCGTTTGAAAGGCTATCTATTGTAAAGCGAACATCCATTTCCGGCGATAGGAATTTTATTTCATTTTCGGCGGTGGATGTGTTCACCTTAAAGGTCTCGCCCTCTTTAAAAACAATCAGTTTATCGTTCTGGTAGCCGGCGCCGGTTATTTTATCGATATCCGAGCCGACAAGGGTTTGCATATTGGTTGGAAAATAAAGCGGGTTTGTAATCTTGCAGGAATATATTCCGTTTGGAACGGTTTTGCTTTTATAAAGATATGCCCTTGAATTAAAGGTTACGACATCATTGCAGGAAAGCACGCTTGTGGGGTCGGTTCTGCCGCTTTTTGAAGCGATAAGAACAACATTGTTTTCCTTATAAAAGGTTCCGCGCGGCAGTGATCTGTTTCCGCCCGTTTCGGCATCGGTAAAATAAAGCATACCTATAAGGCGATTAAAATACACTTTGTAATCCTTACCGTACATATTAACCTCTGCATAGTTGCCCGGTGGAATTTCAAATTCATAGCGAAAGCTTGTCGTGTTATAAACAATACATTTTACAGGCCTTACATCAAAATACTGATCGGGCATATAAAATGCTGAGGAATATCCGTCTGTGGTAAAATAAGCCTTTACATAAGGGGTTATTATATTGGCTTTTTCGGGAGAAGATGCGTCATCAAATTTAAGATTGTAGGTTTCCTTGGCGCGATCATATTCGGTACCTTTGCCGTTTATCAAAACGGTTGGGATATATCGGTCGATTTCGGGTATTTCTATCCAGGGCGAGTCTATTATATCCGCCGCTTCAAAAACGCCGTATCTCCAATCTCCGCTTTCGGTTGTGTATCCCACGAGGGCGTATATGCCGCATCCTTTTGTTTTGGTTCCCGAATAAAACACCGATGTTTTCGGCATATAAACGGTGCCATCCGCATCGCCTTCCTGCTTTGAAAGTTCTAAATGCCCAAAACTTAATATATCGTTATTGCCGCTTACAAGATAAACCTTAATACAGTTATACCTGCCGGAGTTTGCATCAAAATAGTAGGCAAGTTTATACTTTTTGCCGTTTATATAATGGGTAAGGTTGGTTATCTTAAGCCTTGAAGTGCCATCCTCTGTGCCTGTTTGCGTGTATCCTTCACAAACACCAAGCCCCGGCCTTGTAACAAGACTGCCGTCTTTTAAAATAAGATTTTCACAGTATTTAATACTGTTGCCATCAAGCGCATTCTTATCTATACCGCCCGAAAAATCACGAATTACGGCAGTTTTTTTACCCTCATTTTTTATTTTGGGATAAATCATATCGCCGCCTCCGAAACATAGGGGATATTGTTTTTAACTGTTGTGCTTTTATTCTTTACAATGGCTCTTTTTTGATTATAAACAGTGGTAAAATATGCGTTTTGGTTATACATATTAAAGGATGCCGATAAAACCATGGCAACGCCGTTTATAAAAGCGGAAATAAGTTCCTTTTCATCAGAGACAAAGCCGAAAATATCGGAAAGAGAAAAGCCGTCTATCAAATCGCTTCCTATTTCATTTAAAGCGCAAAGCGCCAGGGGCGGAACGGTTTCTTTTAGGCCGTTGTTTTCTTCCGCTATGTTTAATAGGGTCAGCGCGCCGAGATAAATATCATATCCTGTCATTTGCTTTCATCCTTTCCTTCCTCTTCTGTTTCTTCCGTTTTCTCCTCGGTTTCAATAACCAAAACGGCATTTTTGTATCTGTTTGAGTCAAACGGAACAAAAAACACATCTTTTCCGCTTGTCATTTTAAGGTTTCTTTCCCCATAGCAGGACATAAAGAAATCTGCCCAAACGGCGGCTATTTCATTTAAAAATGCTTTATACCTGCTTTTGGTCAGTTGGAGGGACAAAAGGGTGCTGTTTCGCATAAGGGAAAGCGCGGTGGCATTATTCAAAATTTCATCACCAAGCACCGCGGCAGTGGCGCCGCTTTGGGTAAGTGTATTATCGATAAGATTATTGATATTCTCGCTGAAATCTTTTGAATAATCGGGTGGCGAAATAAAGCTTATCGCGCCTTTAACATCCTCATTACTGCCGTAAATTTTTATAATCTGCCCGGGATCGTTGGTGATATCGCCGCTAACCGTATCGCCGTTTACAACCATTATCGGCATACCTGTGCTCATAGATGACCAAACATTTGCGGTTATCATTCGGTTTATGGCTATCTGGTTTGGGATAAGATAGGTGATTTCGCTGTCGCCGTAGATTATATCCTCCCGCTCTTCAAAGCAAAAAAGTGCCAGCGGATACTTATGAAGCATAGTAATAAAAGGTTTTCTTATTACGGCATTTTCGGTCACTTTAACACACATAACCTCTACTGTTCCATCGCTTTTATAGTTTTTATAGAGTTTTGTAAGCACCTGCACCTTGCCGGCTGCAGAGTCTTTTTCTATAAGACTTACTTCCCCGCCGAAATGCTCGGCTTCCCTTTTTACAAATTCGGTATTATAAAAACCCGAAATTATAATATACGGCTGGTTTTGAATATTCTTTTCATAAGGGTCGGCAAAGAAAACATCATTTACCGATAAAACCTCGCACCCGATATCGCCGATATTCGGTTTTGTATCGGTATCCCAGTAGGTGTAAACAATTCCCGTGCCTTTAATATACGAGTCCTTTAATGCCTTTGCACAGATATTTGCAAGGCCAAGCCTTTTTGCGCATATTTCGCGGTTTCGCGAAAGCGCTTTTGCCATAAGGCTGAGTTCCGCATTACCGGGAACGCCCGAAAGCCCCGATTTTCCGCTTTTTATAATTCTTTCTTTAAGCTCTTCCTCACAAAGTCTATCGGTTTCAAGACTTGTTATATCATCAACGGCGTATCTTATTTTATCCTCGTTTAGCATTATCTGCGACATTTTATAGTCGCCTATTCGCTTTATAACATTATGCCTTACAAGCGGTCTTTCCCCGCCCGCGGCAACACCGTACCACTGATCGCCCCTGTAAAAGCGCTCGTTTATCCTGCTTTGCTCGGCTATACCCTTAGTCCCGACAGTGTTTTTAAAATCGGCGGCCTTTTTGTATTCACCGAAAATATCCTTTGGAACGGTTTTCATAACATACTCCTTTCAAAAAAGGGATCGGCAGGTACCGACCCCCTTTTTTAAGTCAAACCTTGTGATTATTCGATAGTTACTTTTGCAACGCGTGATGTGGCGCCGTCTACACCATCAACCATAATCTTTACAAAGTAATAGTACTCGCCGGCAGTAAGATCTGCGGGGATAGGCATAGTGTTCGTGCTTTGATTTTTAATCTTTACTGCGCCTGTTTTCATTTCGTCAAGGCAGGAATACCACTGATATGAAAGAGTGCTTGTAGATGATGCGTTTACCGAAAGAGCACCGGAGATTTCTCCCTCTGAAAGGGTTGTATCTTCGGGCTGTTCTGTAATCTGAACCTCGGCAGAGATCCATGCCCAGATGGCATCAAGACCGCTTTTTTCAACAAAAACATCATAATAGATGCGATAATCAAACTTATAAGCATCGGCATCGATATTCTGTTCGGGGGTGAAAATGCGGAGTTGTTCGGTCTTTTTAACAAGATGCGCGCCTGCCTTGGGGCAAACAAGCATATTGATGGTTCTGGCACCATCTTTGGGTGAAAAGCCGCCGTTTGCGGTGTTTAAAAAGTCATATTCGGTCTTCATACGCTCGCTTACAACCGGAATAAGCGCAACACCGTTTATGCTTTTAACCTGAAGATTAACATCGCCCTGTGCAAAATCGGAAACGGTTATCATACGGGAGATTTCGTTTGAATTCTGCAGGTATGCATAAATCTTCGAGTCAACAAAGGCGACAAGTTCTTCATCATAGCCCACATTTTCGCGAACATTGTTTATAAGCTCGCAAAGGGTTTCATAAGGGTGTTCTATATCGCCTTCTACCGTGTTTGCTCTGCTGTCTGCGATAGCGCCGAGTTTTGAAATGACATAGGCATCACATTCGGGCACAACCTTTGTTCTTACATATTCGCCCAAAATCTTGCCCGCAAGACCGGCAATACCGGTTTCATCCATATCCTCGCGGTCAATCTGCAAAGAACGGGCTCTGTCCATAGACATGGTATAAGAGCCGTTGCTTACTGTTACCGCACCGCGGGAAAAACCGTTGTCGCGGTCATAATCGGCAAGACCCGCAAAATCAACATTGGGGATGATAACGGTCTTGGCGCCTACAAATTTTGTTCTGAGCGCATTATCGGCAAAAAAGCCGGTGGCGCTTTTTTGGGTAAAAAGGCGGTCAAGTTCTTCTGAATATGCCGCCGCATTCTGTATAGAATTTATAGACATAAAAATTCTCCTTTTTTATCTTTTCCAGAGCGCTTTTATAAACTCTCTGTCGGTAGCAGAGGACGGGTCGGTTTTGCCTGAGGCGAGCGACCCTATAAGAGTTTTCTCCTCTGCCTTTTTTTGCTTTTGCAGCTTGGTTTCATCAAGCTTTCGGCTGTACAAATAGCGCAAATAACTATCAAGCAGGTTTTTACCATTTAGATTTGAAGACTCGATTACCTCTTCGGGCAGTTCGCCTATTTGCTTTATTTCGGGGAACATTGATTTCAGTTCTTCAAAACCGTTATCGGTATTTTGTTTGCCGCTTTCAAGCGAGAGTACATAATCGGCAAGCTCATTATTGCCGCCGCACTGCTCTAAAAGTTCGCTTTTTCTGCGGCTCACCTTTTCCTTTTCCATACCGCAAAGCAATTCGGAAACGCAAAGTCCCTCTTCTTTTGCGATATTTTTAAGTCTTATATAGTCATTTTCTATTTGCTCATACTTTAAGCCCTTTTGTGCAAGCTCACGCGCTTTTTCGGGGCTTAATTCTTTTATTTCTTTGTTGTATTTTACCGTTATGGCATTAGCGGCGGTGTTTGGAGTTTCTTCCTGTATGGTGGCAGGCGATACCTCGTTTTCGCCGCTGTTTTCTTGTAGAGATTTGTTTTCTTCCATCTTAATCTCCTTTTATATTTTGGGGTTTCCGTCATAGGTCAAAAGGTTATGGTATTCCTCGTTTAGTATAACGGAGCCTGTTTTGTGTGCTCTTTTCTTTTCTCTTACCGGCTTTATCGGGGCATAAGCGGTACCGATTATAAAACCGATAAAGAATATGCCCGCTCCGATAATCATTGTTACGGCGCCTATCATACCGTAAAGCCTCCTATCAAATCGTTTTTTGTTATCCCTGTGGGTTTTCCGCCTGTTACGGCGGTTCTTTGCTCTTTAACATCGCAAAAGGCATACCGCATGGCATCGCAAAGGTGGTTGTTTGTATCTTTCGGCATAATATATCCGTTCTCGCGCGAGTTTTTATCATAAACATAACTTGAAAGCTCTTTTATCATATTCACGCAGGATGGGTCAACGAATATTTTATATTCGCATATTTTTTGTATGCCGCTTAAAATGCTGTCTCTCCCCTTTTCGGAGGGGGCAATTCTTGTGATGCCAAGCCGCCTTAACTCATCATTGGATTTCGGTTCCGCGCAGTCGGCTCGAATTCTCTCTTTTGCATAGCCGCGGCGAATTATTTCGGCGGCTATTTCGCTATTGAGCATTTTATATTTATAAAACTCATCATAAATATAAATTTTTTTGAGATTCGGGCTTGCCTTAAAGGCGATAAAGGCGGTGGGGTCGTTTGTATATCCGTAATCAAGACCGAAATAATCTTTATAGTATGGCGCCTCGTTATCAGGTATACAAAGCTTTTCAACCTGCCAGTTTTCAAAAACAAGCCCGTCTGCCACACCCCAGTGACCAAGACCTGCCACCTCGTACCGCCTTGGGTTATCCCTTTTCATCTTTTCAAAAACCGCTCTATCGGTTTCATCCAAAAACTCGTTTTGCAGATAGCAGGTTACATAGCAGGAGGTGTCAGGGCTTTTTGTATCAAAAAATCTTTTTTTAAGCCAGTGATTTTCACTCCAGGGGTTAAAGGTGAGGGTGGTTTGCTTAAAAAGATTTTCATCGGGTTTTCCCCGCGGGACCGATAGGTCAAGCTTGTAAAAATCTTCTTCACTGTCGATTTCAAAAGCTTCCTCTATCCAAACAAAATTAAGACTGCCCTTTGATACTGTTGCGGAGGCGAGTTTAAGCACATCATCAAAACCACGAAAAATAATCTTTTGACCTGTCGGTAAATAGGTCATCTCCATAGGGGAAACGGTGTTTTTAAATAAATGAGATACCCCAAGTCTTTCCTGCGCCCATTTAAGCTGGGCAAAGGTGCTGTCTCTGTGGGTGTTCATAACGGCGCGGACTACAAGCAGATTGCTGTTTTTATACTTTATAATGCGATAAATCATATTAAGCGCCGTGGTGGTGCTTTTTTTAGAGCCTTTGCCGCCCATAAGCACGCGGTACCTTGATTTATCGTTCCAAAACTTATTGTATCCGCCGCCCACGATACTGCTAAGAACCTTCTTTGATATCATCAATTATCACCACCGTGTCTTTGGAATTCTCATCATCTTCGTTTTCAAATGGTCTGCATAATTCCTTTATTGCTGAAAGATCGCCCTTTTCGGCCTTTTTATAAAGAGCGATGGCAAGCGCCGTTCTTCGGGTGGGAGATTTTAGTTTAAACCCCTCCTCCTTTAAACTGCGCACCGTATCTTCCGGCAATTTTTCCGAAAGAAGAGCATTAAAAACCTTTGAAAACTTATCTTTGTTTTTCACGGTTTTCCTCCTTTGCCGACAAAACCTTGTGTTCCCGGGCACACAAGGCATTGCCGACCTTTTAAAAATTATCACGAAGGAATACGACTTTCACCGACTATTGCATTTTTAAAAGCTTTAATGTATAATTTATATGTATTATTATTTGGAGGGTTTTTTCGTGAAAGATTATAAATTTTCCGTAAAATTTACACTTGCCCTTGTTTATGCCGCAATGGTGATTTTGGTGGCATTTTCGATTGCTTTTCCGTTCTTTGTGCAGTGGTTTGTTGAAATCAGGCATAAGGACCCGAGCCTTGCTACCACGATTATGATAGTTTACTATCCTTGCATACCCTTTGCGGGGGCTTTTCTTATAGCGCTTAGAAATCTTCTTAATAATCTGAAAATCGGTCTTATTTGGGGCGACGCCAATATCCGCCACCTTAAAGTGACTTCCGTTTGCTGCCTTATGGCAGGTATAATAATGATTATCGGCGGCTTTAAGTATATGCCGTTTTGGATATCGGGTTTTGCCGCTATGGCGGGGGCTTTGGTATCCGCGGTTTTTGAGCGGGTTTTCAGTTGCGAGCTTTATAACCGCCGTGAAAAAGAATTTGAATCTGTGAGGGATATGTATGAAAAAAGCGATAATATCGGTAATAGGTAACGATACAGTCGGCATTACTGCCGAGGTATCCTCCGTTTGCCAAAAAAATCAGGTTAATATAATCGATATTTCACAATCGATAATGCAGGAAATGTTTGTAATGGTTATGATGACCGATGTTGAAAAGATGACCTGCTCGCTTAGTGAATTTAAAGAAGAGATGAAAGCGGTCGGCGAAAAGATGGGGCTTGATATCCGCGTTATGCACGAAGATATTTTTAATTCCATGCACAGAATTTAAGGAGACACAATGCTTAACATTAAAGATGTTCTTGAAACAGTTAATATGATTGAGCAGGAAAACCTTGATATCCGCACCGTTACAATGGGCATATCCTTGCTTGATTGTGCCGATAGCGATATTGATGCTTCCTGTAAAAAGGTATATGAAAAAATCACCCGCCTTGCCGAAAACTTAGTCAAAACGGGTGAAGATATAGAAAACGAATACGGTATTCCGATTATAAATAAGCGCATTTCGGTAACGCCGATTGCAATGCTGGTAGCCTCTTCGGGCGGTGACCCTGTAAAATACGCAAAAGCCCTTCAAAAAGCGGCTGATACCACCGGTGTTAACTTTATAGGCGGTTATTCCGCCCTTGTGCATAAAGGCTTTTCCGCGGGCGATTTAGAGCTTATAAACTCAATTCCCGAGGCGCTTTCCGTAACCGATAATATCTGTTCTTCTGTAAACATAGGTTCTACAAAATCGGGCATAAATATGGATGCCGTTCGCCTTATGGGCGAAATAGTAAAAAAATCTGCCATAGTTACGGCAGACAGAGACTCCATAGGCGCGGCAAAGCTGGTTGTTTTCTGCAATGCCCCCGAGGATAACCCCTTTATGGCGGGCGCTTTCCACGGAACGGGCGAACCCGATTGTTGTGTCCATGTGGGTGTTTCGGGACCGGGTGCGGTTCACAGCGCGCTTAAAAAATGCCACGGTGATTTAGGACAGGTGGCGGAAACCATAAAGCGCACCGCTTTTAAAATTACAAGAATGGGTCAGCTTGTGGGGCTTGAAGCCTCAAAGCGGCTGGGCGTTCCGTTTGGCATAGTTGATTTGTCGCTCGCCCCCACCCCTGCTGTCGGCGACTCGGTGGCGAGAATTCTCGAAGAGATGGGGCTTGATATTTGCGGCACCCACGGCACCACCGCCGCCCTTGCCATGCTTAATGACGCCGTTAAAAAAGGCGGCGTTATGGCTTCCTCCTCGGTAGGCGGACTTTCGGGCGCATTTATCCCCGTTTCCGAAGACGCGGGAATGATAGCCGCGGCGAGAAGCCACGACCTTTCCCTTTCAAAACTTGAAGCCATGACGGCGGTTTGCTCTGTCGGTCTTGATATGATTGCAATTCCCGGTGATACCCCGCCTGAGACCATTTCGGCGATTATAGCCGATGAAGCGGCGATAGGTATGGTAAACTGCAAGACCACCGCCTGCCGCCTTATCCCCGCCATAAACAAAAAAGCGGGCGAAGAACTGAACTTTGGCGGACTGCTCGGCACTGCGCCGATTATGGATGTAAACCTTACCGCTTCGCCTAAAAAGTTTATCGACCGCGCGGGCAAAAT
>CAMPCO010000025.1 GCA_946646305.1 uncultured Clostridia bacterium
GCGTTTGCGGGGCTGGTTGAAGGAAGGCAGGTGTCCGTTATCCCCGTTTTCTCAAAAATATATTTATTATAAAGGGTGTGAGATAACTTTCCGTTTGTGAAAATTCGGGTTATTTTAGAGCCGTTTAGTATCAAAGACAGGTCATTTGGCACTGCGTTTTTTATGCTCGAATCGGCAGAACCCGAGATTTCACATTCTTTTATAACATCGAAAACGGCGACATTGTTTTTTAAAAGAAACTGCCGTTTTTCTTCTATGCTTTCAGGCGTTTTCTGTTTAAAAACCGCCGAGAGCACCCGCCAAAACCGATTTTGCGGGTGGCCGTAGAAAAAGCCTTGCTCCCTTGATTTTACCGATGGGAAAGAGCCCAAAATCAGTATTTTTGAATTTTCATCAAAAACGGGGTCAATCGAATGAACAATAATACTTTTTTCCATCACGGTATATAATCGAATTCAAAATCATAAATGCTTACGGTATCGCCTTCGTGAATACCGGCTTTTTCAAGCGCATCAATAATGCCGTATTTTATGAGAATTCGCTCAAAATACTGCACCGCTTCGGTGTCATTCGGGTCAACGGTGTTCATAATATTTAAGAGCCACGGCGCATCCTCAACAAAGAAAACGCCCTCTTCTTTTCTGATGGTAAACTCGCCTTTTTTATCGGGAGCGATTTCTGTGGGGGATGGCTCGCTTTCATAAATTTTAACCGGCGGCAGTTTTGAAAGCTCTTCCGCAACGCAGTCAAGCAGTTCCTTTGTGCCCTCTTTTATAGGCGCCATAATTTCAAAGAAACGATAGCCCTTATCTTCAAAATATTTTTTGACCCTTGCAATTTGCTCCTCATCACACAAATCGCATTTATTTGCGGCGATAATCTGCTTTCTTTCGGCAAGCTCGGGGTTAAAGGCGGCAAGCTCGGCATTGATTTTGTTAAAATCATCAATCGGGTCTCTGCCCTCGCTGCCCGAAACATCTATAACATGGATAAGCAGTCTGCAACGCTCAACATGGCGCAAAAAGGCATGGCCAAGCCCTATTCCCTCGTGCGCGCCCTCAATAAGACCCGGAATATCCGCCATGACAAAGGATGTTCCCTCGTTATAACGAACAACACCGAGCACGGGTGTCAGAGTTGTGAAATGATAATCGGCAATTTTGGGCTTTGCTTCGCTTACAACCGATACAAGGGTTGATTTTCCGACATTAGGAAAACCGATAAGCCCCACATCGGCAAGCAGTTTAAGTTCCAAAACCACATCAAGTTCTTCCCCCGGGGTTCCCGGCTTTGCAAAACGGGGAACCTGGCGGGTAGGCGTGGCAAAATGGGTGTTGCCCCAGCCGCCGTTACCGCCTTTTGCGATGATAAAATCTTCATCGGTGGAAATATCGGCGATAATTCTGCCTGTTTCGGCATCCTTAACAAGGGTGCCGCGCGGAACAGATACAACAAGGTTCGGCGCCGATTTGCCCGACTGCCTGCCGCCCCTGCCGTTTTCACCGGCGGCGGCTGCATATTTTCTTTTATATCTGAAATCGGCAAGGGTTGAAAGGTTATCATCCGCTTTAAAGATGATGTTTCCGCCTTTACCGCCGTCACCGCCATCGGGACCGCCCGCGGCAACATATTTTTCGCGATGGAACGCAACCGCGCCATCACCGCCCTTGCCGGCTTTAAGATGAATTTTTGCAACATCAATAAACATAATGTCTTTTTCCTTTTTAAAAGTATAAAAAATCCGGGCGCCGATCATTCGCCGCCCGGGAATTTTTTATGATTACTGTTCAACTGCGTAGATACTTACCTGCTTACGGTCTCTACCTACACGCTCAAACTTAACCTTACCGTCTATAAGAGCAAATAAGGTGTCATCCGAACCACGGCCGACATTGTTACCTGCATGAATATGAGTTCCACGCTGGCGAACAAGGATGTTTCCTGCAAGAACAAACTGACCATCGCCGCGTTTAACACCTAAACGCTTGCTTTCGCTGTCGCGGCCGTTCTTTGTAGAACCCATACCTTTTTTATGAGCAAACAACTGAATGTTTATCTTTAACATTTATCTACACCTCCGAGATGATTTTGAGATTTTTGGGGTATTGTTTCGCAAGTTCGGTTATATGAAGGGAAAAACCTTCAAGCACCGCAATCGATTTTTCCGATGGGTTTTCGATTTTTATGGTCATTTCAGCATCATCCACATCCGCAAAGCACTTATCTTTAATAACTTCAAGGATGGTATTGGCCGCCATATACGCGGCGGAAGAAACGGCGGAGCAAACAATCTTGCCTGCCATATCCTCGGCGTTTTCGGTGCTATGACCTGTTATACAAAACCCCACGGGAGTACCGTTTTTTGAATATAACGAAACACTTGTCATTTTTCTATTAGCCTATTTCGGTAATTTGTACCTTAGTGTAGGGCTGTCTGTGGCCCATCTTGCGTGAACTGCTCTTCTTCGGCTTGTAAGTAAATACAGTGATTTTCTTACCCTTGCCGTTTTTGAGAACGGTTCCCTTAACGAATGCGTCCTTAACATAAGGCTTGCCCACTTTAAGTGTGCGGTTGCTGACTGCAACAACCTTATCGAAGGTTACTTCTTCGTCAACATTAGCGTCAAGCTTTTCAACATAGATAACATCACCGTTTTTAACACAGTACTGCTTGCCGCCGGTTTCGATAATTGCGTACATTTTTTTACACCTGCCATTATTTACAGTCTCGCTACAAGAAGGCGCACGCCAAAAGGCGCAACTTAATAAGCCCACAGTATGCGGCTAGGCTATTCTATCACAAAAGATTTTTATTGTCAAGTTTTTATCTTGAAATTTATTTTTTTATTATTATAATATAAGTATAAAAAGAAAAGGGGAAAAATTATGAATATAGCGGTTATAACCGGCGCTTCTTCGGGACTTGGCAGAGAATATGTTAAAAGTGTTTATAAAATGTATCCCGCGCTTGAAGAGATTTGGATAATAGCAAGAAGAGAAAATAAACTTTTTGAATTAAAGGTTGAGCTTGGGGATAAGATAAGAATTTTCCCGATTGATATTACCGACAGCTTCGCCGTTAATCAGTACGCCGAAATGCTAAAAGAAACAAACGCGAATGTAAGACTGCTTATAAATAACGCAGGCTTCGGAAAGCTTGAAGAGTTTGTAAATATATCCGCCGAGGATAACTGCGGTATGGTGCGGCTAAACTGCGAGGCACTTACCCTTATGACGGCGGTCACCCTGCCCTTTATGAGCTATGGCGCGGAAATTATAAACACCTGCTCCATCGCTTCCTTTGCGCCAAATACCCGTATGGCGGTTTACAGTTCCACAAAGGCGTATGTTATGTCCTTATCGCGCGCCTTAAGGGAAGAACTTAAAAAACGGCAGATAAATGTTCTTGCCGTTTGCCCGGGGCCTATGGACACGGAGTTTTTACCGGTTGCAAATATTGCAAAGGGCACATCGCGTACCTTTGATACCCTGCCGCGTGTAAACCCGAAAGAGATGGCGGAAAAATCGCTTTTGGCTTCTAAAAAGAAAAAAGCGGTTTACACAAACAAGGCTTTTTATAAATTCTACCGCTTTGTGGCAAAGATTTTGCCTATGTCTCTTGTTATGAAAATGGCTAAAACCTGAAAATGAAAACTAAAAATAAAAAGACCGCGACTGCGGTCTTTTTTTATCCCTCGGGACTTTGCTCTTTTATTTCGCGCAATTTATCAACGCAGTTTTTGCAAACTACTATATCGTTTAGTTCAATACTATCGGCAAACTCGCCGCAGAAGATACATTTTGGTTGAAACTTGCGAAGCAGAATGGTTTTGCCCTCAAGATATATTTCAAATTTATCGCCGTCTTCGGTAAGTCCCAAATATTCTCTCATCTCTTTGGGAATTACCACGCGCCCCATTTTGTCGATGGGTCTTATCATACCGGTTGATCTGTATTCCATTTTATTTTACCTCCCAGTTTATAGGTTTTTGATTAGTGGCAATAAGGGTTTCGTTGCAGAGGGAAAAATGCCTGCAACCCGAAAACCCTCTGACCGAAAGCGGGCTTGGGTGCGCCGCTTCATATTTAAAATGGATGGGGTTTGTAATCTTTGCCGCTTTCTTTTTGGCATCGTTGCCCCAAAGCAGAAATACTATGGGCGTTTCCTTTTTATCAAGTTCTTCTATAATGCGGTCGGTAAAGATTTCCCAACCCTTTCCCGCGTGGCTTTTCGGACTGCCTGCCCTCACTGTAAGCACCGAGTTTAGCATCAAAACACCCTGTTTTGCAATGCTTGTCAGCTCCCCGCAGGAAAAATTATCTATCGAAAGGTCGGCTTTTATCT
Organism: uncultured Clostridia bacterium; assembly: GCA_946646305.1. GTDB lineage: Bacteria > Bacillota > Clostridia > Oscillospirales > Acutalibacteraceae > UBA737. Next base: position 4,346 of record CAMPCO010000025.1, read on the forward strand.
CCTTATATATATTTATAAGGCTCGGCGGCAGGGGAACTCCCCTCTTTACCGAAAAGCAAAGCCCGTGCGCCTGGTTTTCGCCGTGGTAGGGGTCTTGGCCTATTATAACAACCCTTGTGTTCTCATAGGAAGATAGTTTTAAAGCATTAAATATATCTTCCATAGCGGGGTAGACCGTTTGGGTGGCATATTCCTGCTTTAAAAAGCGGCGCAATTCTTTATAATAAGGCTTTTCCCATTCATCTTTTAAGATGTTATCCCAATCGTTTCCGAGTTTTACCATATCATATCGCCTCAAAAACTTCTACAACGCCGCTTGAATGGTAAACAGAGGGCGTAATTCTCAAAGCGTATCCCCGACCGGGGTCGCAGGTCCATTCAACCGGGGTTTTGCGCGGAACGGCGCAGGCGGCAAGCAACATCATTATAGCCCCGCCGTGCATAATAACCGCCGATGTGGTTATGCCCTCATCCATCATATCGCGAACAATGTTATTAAGCCCCAAAGCGAGGCGCTTTACAAAGTTTGTATAGTCTTCGCCGCCGGGAGCGGCTTTTGTTTTGCCGCTTGTCCAATCACTGTAAGCAGGGTCGTTTTCAAGTTCGGCGGCGGTTTTGCCCTCAAAACTGCCGAAATCGTATTCGGTCAGTTCTTCTATGGCGGTAGGCTCAAAACCCGGGTACAAAACCTCCGCGCTTTGCATTGCGCGAAGAAGCGGGCTTGAATAAAGTTTTTGAATATCGGGCAGCTCGCCTTCGTTTTTTATCTCCGCCAGCTGCCGCTTGCCCTCGGGGCAAAGGGGCAAATCACTGCGGTTGCCCGCATAAATGCCTTTAAAATTGGCTTCGGTAAGCCCATGCCTTAAAAGATAGATTTTATAAGTTTTCATAAAGTAACTCCGTAATAATAGTGTTTGAAACCAAAAAGCCCTTATCGGTAAGGGATATTCCCTTGTCTGTTTTATTAAGATAGCCTGCCGCTTCAAGACGGGCTATCTTTTCTTTTGCCGCCTCTTTCTTTAAAAAGGGATAATCGGCAAATAAAACACCCGTTTTTAATCTTAAAGCCAGCATAAATTTTTCGGATAAAGAGCCGCCCTCATCTTCAAACAGGGGCTCGTTTCCCGCAAGAAATGATTTTAAATCGCGCGGATAATAAAACCGCTTGCCGTTTATAAAAGAATGAGCGCCGGGGCCTACTCCTAAATACTCGCCGCACTGCCAGTAGCCGAGGTTATGTTTGCCCTCAAAACCGGGTTTTGCAAAGTTTGATATTTCATAGTGGGAAAAGCCCGCGTCTTTGAGACGCCGACAGGTGTGAAGATACATCTTGGCGGCAGTGTCCTCATTTGGCAGAAGAGAACGCTTTGAATATAGCGGCGTATTCTTTTCGGCTTTTAAAATATAGGTGGAAATATGATTAAGCGGCAAAGAAAGCAAAAAGTCGATATCGCGGTCAAGGTCGCTTATATCGCTTCCCGGCAGGGCGATCATAAGGTCGCCCGAAATGTTTTTAAAACCTACGCTTTCGGCTTTTAAAACCGCCGCCTTTGCTTCGTCCAGATTATGCAGTCGCCCGAGGCTTTTAAGCATTTTATCGCTTGAAGACTGAATGCCTATCGATATGCGGTTTATACCCGCATCCATTGCAGGCTGCAAAAAATCTTTTGCCGATTCGGGGTTTGCTTCCGCGGTTATTTCGGCTTGGGGCAAAACATCAAAGCTATCAAAAACCGATTTCATCAGCGGCACAATGTTTTCCCCTAAAAGGGATGGTGTTCCGCCGCCTATATAAACCGAAGAAACACTTCTGCCCGCCACATAGTCTTTCAGGCCGCTGAAAGTACCTTTTAGCGACCTGATATAGTTTTCTATTTCATCCGAATGCGCGGCACGCGAATAAAAATCACAATATGAACATTTTTGCTTGCAAAAGGGGATGTGAATATAAAGGCCAAACGGCTTATTCAACTATTTCACCCATGCAGCTGCCCGCAAGAGCGGCGGCGTTTGCTTCATCGGTATCGATATGCATAGCAAGAGCATATTTATCGCTTACACGAGCAACAACATCATCAAAAATAAGGGCTCTGCCTTCGGTGGGTATTTTAACCTTAACGATCTGCTTATCGGTAATGCCAAAACGCTCGCCATCGGCAACGGTCATATGAATATGGCGCTTAGCGGCGATAACACCTTCACTGAGTTCAACCTCACCGCAGGGGCCTACAAGCTTGCACTTGCCGCTTCCTTTAACATCACCCGACTCGCGAATGGGCGCTACAACGCCGAGACTTCTCGCATCGGTGAGAGAAACCTCAACCTGATCTTCAGGACGGCAGGGGCCCAAAATAGAAGCTTTAAGGGTTCCCTTTTCACCAACTATTGTAACCTTTTCTTCGCAGGCGAACTGACCCGGCTGGGAAAGATCCTTTTTGGGGGTAAGCTCATGACCTTTTCCGAAAAGTTTTTCAAGTGTTTCTTTTGTAACATGTACATGCCTTGCAGAAACTTCAACAATAAATTCCTTTTTCATTATAAAAGACTCCTTTTTTAATCTTTATCTATATTATACAATCTTAAAGTTTATTTTACAAGTCTAATAACAAAATTTGGGAATTCTTTTTTAATTTTTGTAACAAATCGGGCACAAAAATCATATTTTGTAATAGCGATAAAGAAAATAGGGGTAATATTATGAATAAAAATGAATTTAACAATATCAGAGCGCGGCTTATAAAAGAGTCGGGCGGCAAACTCAACGACCGCGATATAGAAAAACTTAAATCGGGCAATTTAAGTTCGGTTAAAAATCTGCTTTCAAAGGAAGAAAAGCAGATGCTTTTAAGCCTTTTAAAGGATAAATCGGCGGCAAAGAAAATACTTGACAGTCCGCAGGTGAGAGATATTTTAAACAGAAAGAAATAAGACAATGGATGAAATAAACGATAAGCTTTCAAAGATATTAAACGACCCGGAAAGTATGGAAAAAGTAAGGCAGATGGCGGAAAGCATACTGGGCGAGGAGGAGTCGGCGGCGGATGACACGCCCTTGCCCGATATGGACCCCGCAATAATTTCAAAGATAGCCGGCATAATTCAAAAGTTTAACACGGGCGGCGACACAAGAAGCGCCCTGCTTTTGGCGCTTAAACCGCTTGTCAGTAAACGGCGGCAAAAAAAGGTGGACACCGCCATTAAACTTTTGCGGCTTATCGATATTTTGCCCTATCTTAAAGATAGCGGCATAATTGATATTCTCTAAAACGGGGGCGATATATTGCGGGATGATAATGAGTTTTTTAAAATGAGGCAGGAAGCGATAGAGAGAATGCGCGAAATGGCAAAAAACAGAGATGATTTTCCTCTTCCCGCGCCGCCTTTTGTAAAAGGGCGGCAAGAAAACAATAAAAAGCCGCCAAAGTGTGATACACCGCCTGAAACGGAAAACGGAGGTTTCCATAATCCGATTAACTCCATAAGGGATATTTTTAAAGGTTTTAACCTGCCTTTTTTCGGCGAAGAAAACGAAAGTGATACTTCTGTTTTGCTGGCTCTGCTGCTTCTGCTTTTTGATAACGGCGGCGACCGATTGCTTCTTTACGCGCTTATATACATACTGATGTAGACAATGTGAAAAAATTGTCGAATAATGCAAAAATTTGGTTTATGTAAACTACTGTAACCGATTTAAGTTATCCGCTTTTTCCACCGAGTAATTAACCGAAAAGACGGAAAATGACCGAAAAAAGCCTTATTTTTCCACAAAACGGTGGATAACTCGGTGGAAAAGTGGAAAAACTTTTTATGCAAAATAAAATGAATACAAATTTATGTTAATTAAAAGTGATGCCAAAGATCGACATTTATCTGTCGCTCAAAATATAAAGGCCTAGAAAAAACGCCCCGATTTTTTCGGAGCGTTTTTCCTTGGCTTTTGATTTTTAAACTATCATAATTATAATCTTTGCGGCAAGAACAACAAACACAAGCGCCACGGGATAGGTTGCGGCATAGGAGCCGGAAATCTCATCCGTTCCCGCAACGGAAATCAGTGTGCCGAGCGCGGGGGTACTTGTCATACCGCCGGTGATGGAAGCAAGATTATTAAGTATTCCGAATTTAAAGACATACTTTGAAACAAAATAGCCTATAAACATCGGAATAAGTGTTATAAGCGCACCCCACAGGAAGTAGATTGCCTTGAAGTGGGTTACAAAGTTAACACCGCCGGGCACGCCCGCGCCGATAAGGAAGAGACAAAGTCCTAACTCCCTCATAAAGTTTAAGGTGTTTTTGTTTACCGAAAGGCTTATCTTTCCGATATGGCCGAAGTGGCCGACAATAAGGCCCATAATAAGGGTTCCGCCCGAAGTGCCGAGCGAGAAGTTGATGCCGGGTATTTTAAACGAACCGAGTATCATACCAAGCGCTACTGTCATAACAAATGGGAAAATATCAAAGGTATCGATTTTAACGAGCTTGCCGTTTATCTTTTTGATATTAACTTCACCCGCGGCGATGATTTTTTCCTTCTCTTTTTCCATATCCACCTTTTCAAAGCGGGGCATAAGCTGAACAAAGAAAACAACGCCCAAAACACCGAAAAGATAGGCAATGCCGTATCCCGCGGTTACAGCGCTCTCTCCTAAATCGCCTGCAACCTCTTTTGCGGCGGAAAGACCGGGGGTAGAAGTCAAGGCGCCTGTCATAAGACCTACCGCCATATTCTTATCAACCTTGCCGATAAGAACTATAAGCAGGGTAATAAGCGCACCCGAAAGGATAACGATAACACCCATAAATATGTAACCTATTGATTTTCTGTTAAAATTGCGGAAAAATTTAGGCCCCGCAATAAGTCCCACCGCCGTTACAAAAAGCGCGGTACCGAGACTTGAAACAAAAGAGTAGGTTGATTTAATCGAATCACCGAAAAGGGTTATTTCATTTCCGGCAAAGGAAAAGGAGGGAACTTTGTTGGCAAGAATGCCGAAAAGCAAAGCCACAATCAAAACACCTGCCGTGCCGAGGGAAATGCCCTTAACCTTAATGCCGCCGAGGAGATAACCGAGGGTGGCTATTACAAATATGCAAAAAAGCGGGGTTATAAGCTTTAAAGCTACACCGGATAAATATGTCATAAATATTCCTCCTTAGCCTAAAAGCTTTTCATAAACGCCGGCGCGTTTTGCGGCGGTTATGAGCGCTTCACCTATTCTGTCGGGAGTGGGAGCTACTACAACACCGCAAGCCTCCAAAGCGGCAATCTTGCCTGCGGCGGTACCCTTGCCGCCCGAAATAATAGCGCCTGCGTGACCCATACGCTTGCCCTTGGGGGCTGTTTGACCTGAAATAAAGGAAGCAACGGGCTTGGTCATATGGTCGCGGATGTATTCCGCGGCTTCTTCTTCACCACTGCCGCCGATTTCACCAATCATAACAACGGCATAGGTATCCTCATCCTCTTCAAACATTTTGAGAACATCAACAAAGCCAAGACCTCTAATCGGGTCGCCGCCGATACCAACGGCGGTGGACTGGCCGATACCTGCAAGGGTCAACTGGTTAACCGCTTCATAGGTAAGGGTTCCGCTTCTTGAAATAACGCCGACATGGCCTTCTTTATGAATATATCCGGGCAAAATGCCGACCTTTGCTTTTCCGGGGGAGATAAGTCCCGGGCAGTTCGGTCCCAAAAGCTTTGTCTTTTTGCCTTTAAGGTAATTCTTAACGCGAGCCATATCAAGCACGGGAATGCCCTCTGTTATACAAACAACAAAGTCGAGTTCCGCATCAATGGCTTCAAAAATGGAGTCGGCTGCAAAACGGGGCGGCACATATATAATAGAAGCATTGGCGCCTGTGGCCTGCTTTGCCTGTTTTACGGTATCGAAAACCGGAACTCCGAGCACCTCTTCACCCGCCTTGCCGGGGGTAACGCCTGCAACAACATTTGTGCCGTAGTTTAACATCTGTTCGGTATGGAAGCGACCTTGTCCGCCGGTGATACCCTGAACGATAAGTTTTGTTTCTTTGTTTATCAGAATACTCATGCTTACATACCTCCCTTAGCGGCATTTACCGCTTTGTGTGCGGCATCTGCCATATCTTCCGCGGCTATTATGTTAAGGCCGGAGTTTTTAAGAATTTCTTTACCTTCATTGACATTTGTTCCTTCAAGCCTTACAACCAGCGGAACATTTATGCCGAGTTTATCGGCGGCAAAAACAATGCCTTCGGCGATAATATCGCAACGCATAATTCCGCCGAAAATATTAACCATTATCGCTTTAACATTCGGGTCGGAAAGCAGAATTTCAAACGCCGCGGTAACCTTTTCGGTGGTAGCCGAGCCGCCTACATCGAGGAAGTTTGCGGGACTGCCGCCGAATTTGCTGATAATATCCATAGTTGCCATGGCAAGTCCTGCGCCGTTAACAAGACAACCGATATTGCCTGAAAGGCTTATGTAGTTAAGGTCAAATTCGCTCGCCTTAACCTCTTTCGGGTCTTCTTCCAGAATATCGCGAAGCTCAACGATTTCGGGGTGGCGCATAAGCGCGTTATCATCAAAGGTGATTTTAGCGTCAAGCGCGAAAAGTTTATCGTTGCCGTCAATTATAAGCGGGTTTATTTCCACAAGCGAGCAGTTCTTTTCAAGGAAAAGCTTTATCATACTGCCGAGCATTTTAACAAAATCTTTTTTAAGCTCTGCGGGAATACCCATTCGGCGGGCAACCTCTAAACCGTTATAACCGTGGTAGCCCTCATAAACCGAAACATTTTCTTTTATTATAAGCTCGGGGTGGTTTGCCGCCATATCTTCTATTTCGGTACCGCCATCGGCAGAAGCGATGATTACAAGGCCTGCGTTTTCATTATCAACCGCAACCGAAAGATAATATTCTTTCTTTATCTCGTTTGCAGGGGTAACAAGCACCTTGTGAACAATTTTGCCCTCTGCGCCGGTCTGCTTTGTAACAAGGCACATACCGAGCATATTATCGGCAATTTCGCGCGCCTCATCGGGGGAGGATGCCAGCTTTACACCGCCGCCCTTTCCGCGACCGCCTGAATGAATTTGTGCTTTAACAACACATTTGCCAAACTTTTCAGCGGCTTCGTAAACCTCTTCGGGTGTTTCACAAACAATACCTTTATCGGTGTTGATGCCGTAATCAAGGAAAAGCTGTTTGGCTTGATATTCGTGTATCTTCATTGGTTGCCTCCGTTTTCTATCAGTTTAAAGCCCTCGTTTAATGCTTTTTCGTTAAGGGCCTCTGTGCCTTTTGGTATATGCATAAATACTGCGGTTTTAAGCGACTCATCATCCACAAGCTTCAAAAGACCGTTTATCGCCGCAACGGCAACGATATTTGCCGTCATAAGGCGGCCTACCTTTTCGGCAGCGGTTGAAAGGATGGGGAGTTTTATTACCTTATAACCATCAAGATTTTGCGGAACGGAAAGCCCCTCATCTATAAGAACAAGGCAATCCTTCGGCAAGTTCTTGCTGTATTTATCAAGTGATTTTTGAGTAAGCGCCATAAGGAAGGTGGGGGTTTGAACCTTTGTAAAGCCGATTTCGGTATCGGAAACGATAACCTCCGCTTTGCAAGCGCCGCCGCGGGCTTCGGGGCCGTAGGACTGGCTTTGGGCGGTGTGTTTACCGGCTATAATTGCCGCTTCCGCCAAAATAACGGTTGCAAGAATGATACCCTGGCCGCCTGAACCGGCAAGCCTTATTTCCATTTTAGCCATTATTTTATACCTCCCTGAACAGCATCAACAAGGCGGGAATATTCTTCTGAATATTCAACTGCCTCTTTATCACGCAAAACGCCGACAACAAGCTTGCCCTCAAGTTCTTCTTCGGGCATATCTTTTGCTTTTTCAACCGGAATGGAGTTTTCCTTTTGCCATCTCATCATATCAACGGCAGAGCCTTTTTTGTTCTTTCTGCCGTAGTAGGTGGGACAAATGGAAGTAACATCGATAACCGAAAAGCCTTTATGGCGAATGCCTTTTTCGATAATGCCTGCAAGCTGCGGAGCATGGTAAACGGTGGAACGCGCCGCAAAGGTTGCGCCTGCACCCATAGCGAGCTTTGCAATATCAAAGGGCTGGTCAATGTTGCCGTAAGGCGCGGTGGTGCCGAATTCGCGGTGGGGTGTTGTGGGCGAATACTGACCGCCGGTCATTCCGTAAATATTGTTGTTCATAACTATAACGGTAAGACCGATATTGCGGCGGGCGGCATGGATAAGATGGTTGCCGCCGATTGCCGAAGCATCGCCGTCACCGGTGATAACTATAACTTCATAATCGGGATGTGCCATTTTTATGCCTGTTGCATAAGCGATGGCTCTGCCGTGGGTGGTGTGGATGGAGTTGCAGTCAAGATAACCTGCGGCGCGGCTGGAACAACCGATACCCGAAACCAAAACGGTTTTGTTTCTTTCGAGCTTCATATTTTCCATAGCCTGTGCTACGGCGCGAAGGATAATTCCGTTTCCGCAACCGGGGCACCAGATGTGCGGCAGATGTTCTATTCTCATATATTTATATATAAGGTCAGAGATATTCATTGTGTTTTCGCTGACATTTGTCATATCTACCTTCATGAATTACGCCTCCTCAATCTTTGCAAGAATTTCATCCGGGGTGATAACCGTGCCGTCAACCTTGCCGATGAATTCTATTCGCTTTTCAGGACCTACAACGCGGCGAACTTCGTTTACAAGCTGACCGTAGTTGTGTTCCGCAACAATTATCTTCTTAACGCCCTTCATGGCTTTTGCAAGTTCTTTTTCCGCAAACGGCCAAATGGTTATCGGGCGGAACATTCCGCACTTAATACCCTTTGCCCTTGCGGTCTCTACCGCGGATTTTGCGGCGCGGGCAGTACCGCCGAAGCAGAAAACGGCAACCTTTGCATCATCCATAAGGGTTTCTTCAACCTGAACTATATCATCATAGTTATTGTCAATCTTTTTCATAAGGCGGGTAACAAGCGCACCGGCTATTTCGGTATCGTTTGTCGGGAAGCCGCTTTCATCATGCAAAAGACCTGTTATGTTGTAACGCTGACCCTTGCCGAAAGGAGCCATAGCCGGAATAAGGTCATCGGTCGGGGCATAGGCGGGGCGTTTCGGATGGGGGTTTACAACGGTCGGGCGGTTTACTATTTCCACCTTATCGGGAATTTCAATGCCCTCGCGAAGATGTCCGATAATCTCATCCATAAGGAAAAGAACGGGTGTGCGGTATTTTTCCGAAAGGTTAAAGCAGCGAATTGCAAGCTCATAACATTCTTTAACCGAAGAAGGAGCAATGGCAATCATCGGGTGGTCGCCGTGGGTGCCCCATTTTGCCATCATAACATCACCCTGAGAGGGAGAGGTCGGCAAACCTGTTGAAGGACCTGAACGCTGAACATCAACCACAACAAGCGGAATTTCCGCAAGACAGGCATAGCCTAAATTTTCCTGTTTCAGTGAAAATCCCGGTCCGCTTGTGGCGGTCATGGATTTAACACCCGAAACCGAAGCGCCTATTGCACAGGCGATGGAAGCGATTTCATCCTCCATCTGTATAAACTTTCCGCCAACCTGCGGCAAACGCAGAGCGGAAACCTCGGCAATCTCTGTTGAGGGGGTAATCGGATATCCCGCATAAAAACGCATTCCTGCCGCGAGCGCACCTTCAACGCACGCTTCGTTACCCTGCATTAAAACGGTTTTAGCCATCAGTCATCATCCTCCTCTTTTATGTATATCGCGTAGTCGGGGCAGCGCATTTCACACATGCCGCAAAGAATACAGTCGGCACCATCCTTGCGCCTTACCTTTTCATCAACAACCTCAAGGGTGCTTTTAGGGCAAAAAGCGGCACAAATTCCGCAACCCTTACACCAGTCGGTGTTGATAACGAGTTTTTTACTCATTCCTTTTCCATCCCTTCATAAAAGTTATAAGAAATTAAGCTTATATAATTTTATCACTATATAGTCACAGTTACAAGCAGTTAATAAATTGTGTTTTCAACAATAAAAATGTTGTGATGTGCTTAAAATTGTGATATAATTAAAAAAGGGGGAAGATATATGAATTTTCAAAACTTAGAATACTTTATAATCACCGCGCGCGAGGGCAATATAACCCGCGCCGCCGAGCGGCTTAATATTTCACAGCAGGCGCTTTCGGGTAGCATTTCAAGGCTTGAAAAAGAGCTTGAATGTGTGCTTTTCGAGCGCCGCCCGGAACTGTCACTCACCTATTCGGGCAAATGCTTTCTTGAAAAGGCTCAGCAAATGCTTGACCTTAAAGAGCAAAGCCGCGTTATGCTTGAAGATATAAACGATAACGCCAGGGGTGAACTTAAAATAGGGGTTTCCCATACCCGCGGTCAGGCGATTTTGCCTATGATTTTGCCCGCTTTCGGCAAAAAATATCCAAAAGCGGAGCTTTCTATAACCGAAGCCTCTACCCGCGATTTGGAAGCAAGCCTTGAAAAGGGCGCGATTGATGTTATGATAGGCTTTATGCCTGCTAACAGTCCGCTTGCGGTTATGAAACCGCTTTTTACCGACAGGCTTGTTATGATTATTCCGAATTCGCTTCTTTTTGAGCATTTCGGCAAAGAGGCGGAAAACATCTGCCGACAATATGAAAAGGACAGAAACTTGTCCGTTTTCTCGGAAATCCCCTTTATTCTGCTTCGCGAAAACGAGCGAATAAGAACGCTTGTTGACCGCAAATTTTTTGAAAACAAAATGCGCCCGAGGGTCAGAACCGAAACCCAAAACATCCAAACCGCCTTTTCCCTTTCCATAGAGGGGCTCGGCGCCAGCATAATACCCGAAATGTATCTGAAAAGCCGCTATTCCGTGCCGGGTGTTTACTCAAAAACAATTCGCGAAAAAGCGGTGATTTTGCCCTTTTCCGCCGATAAGGAACGCGATACCATCGGCATAGGGTATAACCGTGAAAGATATTTAAGCCGCCTGGCTTCGGATTTTATAAATATGAGCCTTGAAAAATATAAAGGCAATTAAAATCATTTACAAGGTAAAACAGATATGATAAAATATCTTTATAAGCGGGAGCTTTGCACCCGATTTCGGAGGATGAATATGAAAAAAATAATATCGCTTGTTTTAGCAATAACGGTTGTGCTTGTCTTGCCGGTTTTATCTTTTGCGGAAACCGATGCAAGGGACACTGTATCGTTTTTTTCCAATCTTACGGCAGAAGAATATAAAATTCAAAACGGAGATGCCGCAGGGGAAACCATCTATTTTGGCGAAATGCTTTCAGTTTATGAAGAGGATGAAACCCAAAACGGTGCGGAAAGCAGATGGCTGATGTCCTTTAATGACGGTGAAAACAAAGTGTATTTTTATATGAACAACAGCGATAAGGAAAGAATGACCGCTATTTCCGAAAAGCTTTTTACTTCTGATAAGGCAGAACATTTAACCGCCGAGAAAAAAGCAAAGGTGACTGATGAGGTCGGCGTTAACCTGCGCTACGGCCCCGCGGTAGGGTTTAAAATTATAGATATGGTGCCCACCGCGGCGGAAGTTACTTATGAGTATAAGTACGGCGACTGGGCGCTTGTGGAATACGGCGGAAATAGCGGATGGATGAATCTTAAATACACCGAGGATATTCCGGTGGAAGTGAAACCGGTTGAAAACCCCGAGCCCGTTGTTACCGAGCCGAAGGAAGAGGTTGTTGAGGTCGAAGAAAACAATAATTATTTAACCGAATTTCTTTTCCATACGGGAGAGGGTATAATAGTTTTTATCTGCCTTGTGGCGGCGGCTCTTTTAATTGTTGCGGCGATAGTTCTTGTAATTATATTGCTTGCGAAAAAACACAAGGATAAACAGAAAGAAACAAAAGATATTTACTGATAAAAA
>CAMPCO010000026.1 GCA_946646305.1 uncultured Clostridia bacterium
TTGCTTTCTTATTTTAGGCTTTTTTAGTTGAAAGCGGTGCCATTAGAATGCTACAATTTATAAGTAAACAATATGAGGTGAATATATGAAAGTATTTATTTGGCTTATTACTATGATTCCTATCGGAATTCTGTTTTTATCGCTTGGTATATATTCTGTTTTTCGCAAAAAGCCCATGTGGTTTTATTCGGGAACAGAGGTTGATGAAAAAGATATTACCGATGTTGCCGCTTATAACAGGGCAAACGGCATAATGTGGATGGCATTTTCTGCTGTTTATTTCATAAGCGCAATTCTCGGTATTTTTCAGTTAAACGCCGCCGCTTATGTTTCAAGTATAGGGAGTTTGGCGGGTATTCCAATTCTTGTTTTTACTTATAAAAAGATTTATTCAAAATATAAAAGAAATGATAAATAAAAAACGCGGACTGATAAAGTCCGCGCATTTTTCTTTATTTAGTCCAAATAAGCGGCATTTCCGTTCCGTCTTTAAATACCGCTATGGCGCTTGTTTTTGAAGTGTCATTTGTTACAACTGTTAATATTCCGTCTTTAAAAGAAAAATCATATTCGTTGCCTTCAGATCTTATTTTAACTATTTCTCCTGACTTTCTAGCGTCAATTTTAAATTGCGCTTTTCCTTCCTTAATGGCTTCGGGTGAGCGGGGAGGTTCTTTGAATACTGCACAATCACTTGTCATAAGAGTTTTGATATTGTATATTTCCATTTCCGAAAGACCACAGTTATTTAAAAGAAAATTATAAACCTTATCTTGTAATGTATCACCATTTAATCCTTTAAGAGTATTTACAAAGGTAGGGAAATCATATACATGTGTGCCGTCTGTTGAGCCCATACGAAATCTTTTGTTTGTTAACTCATAATCCATTATAAGATCTGTTTCACTAACACCGCAAAGAGCATTCAGTGCATAGGAGAGGGCACCCGTTCTGTCGGCTCCGCCTAAGCAGTGTATTAGAATAGGATAATTGTCGGGAATTGTAAATATTCGAAATACTTTTTCTTCTGTAAAAACATCATTCCAAAAAGCGGCGTTTTGCTTACCGGCTATGTTGTAATAGAATACTCTGTCGCTTATAGGGGAGTATATTTCTTCATTTGCACTGTTTCTAAGGTCTAATTCTGTTTTTATTTTTAAATCGTTTAATAGTACATTTTCGCCATCGGCAGTTGTATCATTTAATTTGGCTGTTCTGAAAATAACACCTTGTTTGATGGTTTTTCCGTCTAAAGTTTTCCAGGTTCCGAGATCCCTGGCATTTTTAACATTTTCAATATTAAGTATTCTCGGCCCGCTCAAAGTTTCAAAAGAAAATGTATTGCTTTTTATAGCCTTTTTATTACCGGTAATTGCTTCAATACACCAGTAGTATTTGGCTCCTGTTTCTAAGTTGTAAACCTTTATGTTTTGTTTTTTTGAAACATCGCGTATCTTATTGATTTTGACCTTTATGGGATCTGATAGGTCTTCGTTTTTTGAAATTATGATATTTGCATCTTGGAATTCAATTTTATCATTAAAATACCAATTAAACACAACCGGAACAGGCATATTGCCGAGATTATCGGTAACCTTTACGCTTGATGAATAATCACCCTCGACATAGTTTTTTGCCAAGTCCATATAGGCTCTGATCTCCGGGGCGACAATATCCACTTCCTCTTTTGGGGATTCAACTGTTATATCCAATGATTTCAAACCTCCCGAGCATCCGGCGATGGACAATGTCATAAGAAATGATAGTAAAATAGCAACGAACTTTATTTTCAAATTATACATATTTTTCACCACTTAATATTTCTTTTAATGATTATATCACTATATCTTTAAATGTTCAATATTTTAATATTGAATTTAACAAATGAGATAAGTATAATTGAATAAAAGATAAGGAGTGACTTTTTTGGAAAAACTAATAAATTCAATGTCCAAAATCGGTGTTATACCGGTTATCAAAATAGAAGATGCAAAGGATGCAGTACCGCTTGCAAATGCGCTTAAAAAGGGCGGAATTTGTGCCGCTGAAGTAACCTTTCGTACTGCCGCTGCGGCGGATGCCATTAAGGAAATAGCGACTAATTTTCCCGATTTTCTTATTGCCGCAGGCACTGTTCTCACTCCAAAGCAGGCAGACCAGGCGATAGAAGCGGGGGCTTCGCTAATCGTAACACCCGGTTTTAATCCGATTGTTGTAAATCATTGTTTGGAAAAAGGCTATCCCATCATCCCCGGTGTTTGCACACCAGGCGAAATAGAAAATGCCATGAGTTTTGGTCTTAGATATTTAAAATTCTTCCCGGCAGAAGCGATGGGCGGTGTAAAGACCATTAAAGCAGTATCCGCGCCTTATTCTATGATTAGATTTATGCCGACAGGCGGTATAAATAAAAATAATCTTGCGGATTATTTAAGTTGTAAATCTGTTTTCGCTTGCGGCGGCAGTTTTATGGTACCATCTGATTTAATAAGCGCAGGTAAGTTTGATGAAATTGAAAAATTAACCTTTGAGGCAGCGAAACTTGTTAAAGAGATAAGAGAATAAAATAAAAACGGACTCAAAAATGAGTCCGTTTTTTATTATACTATTTTTTCAAAAATCATAAAAATAACAGGTATTGTAATCACAGATAAAACATGTGTAACAATCGCTAAAACTGCGGCCTGTGATGTATCCTTGCCGTATGCCGCGGGAATAACAATTGTATTAAGTCCCATAGGCATTGCCACCATACACATTCCGCATTTAAGTACCACATCAGGAACTATCGGATGTTTCATGTGAATAATGAGTATGCATATTCCTAAATAAATTATAGGGAATAATATCAGCCTTATAAGAGATACCGAGTAAACCCAAACCTTTTTCATATATTTTAATATATTGAATTTAGCAACAGTTATACCGGTAATAATCATTGCTATCGGCGACATGCAGTTTCCGAGCTTATCTACCGAATCAACAACAAGTTTAGGCATTATGGCGCCAAGTCCCGAAAGACCGATGATCATACCGATAATCATAGCGATAAACATCGGGTTTATAATGTTTTTAAGTTTTGCTTTAAAGGTGTTTTTTTCGGGATCGCTGTCTCCCATAAGCAATACAGGAGCGCCCCAAACATAAATACCAAACCAGAATGGCAGGGTGAAAACGGTATATTGTGTGAATATCTCAGGAAACAAGCCGTTTACAACCGCATAACCCATAAATCCGAAATTTGAAAAAACAAATCCGTATGTAACTATTTGTTTTAAAAACATATCCTTACCGGATGTTATCTTAGCGAATAATAACGAAATTGGGATAATTATAAACATCAATGCAAAACTTGCAAGAAGTAATTGCCATAGTTTACCGATATTATCTCTTGTGCAATCTTTCATAAATGCACTTAGAACCAGCGCAGGTATAAAAACAGTGTTTTCAAGCTTAGATAAAACCTCAAAAGCACCATCGGACATAACTTTAAATTTATAAAGTAAATATCCTATTAAAATAAATGCAAAGAGAACTAACATTTGCCCTAACACGGGAATAAAAATATTCATTATAAACTAGACCCCAAATTATTTTTTAAATATATTAATAATTCTGATAATTACCGAAGACAGTACAACGTTTATACCGACTTCAAAAAGGAAATTTCCGCCCACAAGACCTAAAAGCATATATTTCCAAACGGGAGCGCCGTTTGCCCATTCGGTTATTGTAGGCATAAAGAATGCTAAACAACCAAGCAAAAATACACCTGTGTTAACAATAGGGCAGACAATCGCCGCTGCTAAAACCGCTAAATATTTGTTTGTGTTTTTAAGCGCTGTGTAAACGAGACCTGCGATAAGTCCGCACAAAGCACCCTTTAATAGCACTGTTATTATAGTGCCCGGAACGGATACCGCTAAAAACGGGGCGGCATCGCCGCTTATAAGAACAGTTATTCCGAAAACAAGACCGAGCCATGCACCGATAAACGGTCCGCACATTGCCGCGCCTATAACGATAGGAACTAAAACAAGTGAGATGGAAAATG
Organism: uncultured Clostridia bacterium; assembly: GCA_946646305.1. GTDB lineage: Bacteria > Bacillota > Clostridia > Oscillospirales > Acutalibacteraceae > UBA737. Next base: position 4,055 of record CAMPCO010000026.1, read on the forward strand.
GTCCGAAACGGATAAATGAACCGAGCAACTGAAGTACCACAACAATTGCCGTGAACATTGCGCCAAGCGCAAGCGTTTGGCTTGAAATTTTGCTTTTTGACATAAAAAATTACCTCCGATACTGCCCGAAAATCGGTGCAGTTCATAATATTACAAAAATCCTGAAAGGATTATTTGTTTCTGTTATAAATTTCTTTTAAACCGTCAAGCAAAAGGTTTTCATCATATATTATTTCGTGATTACAGTATTTTATAATATCTTTTGAAAGGCCGCCTGTTGCAACAATGGTCGGAATTTCACCAAGTTCATAGATTATTTTATCCAGCAATCCATCAATCATTGAAGCCGTGCCGAGTATTAGTCCCGAACGCATGCAATCAACTGTATTGCTGCCGATAACACTCGGAGGAGCGGTAATATCTATTGAAGGAAGCTGAGCGGTATTTTCGGTGAGAGCTTTTAGGGTGAGCTTTACACCCGCGGCGATAACACCGCCGATAAAAGAGCCATCTTTATCTATCACTCCTATTGTAGAAGCTGTGCCCATATCTATTACAACGCAAGGGGTTGTATAAGAAGAAATTGCACCAACTGCGCCCGCCACCAGGTCGGCACCGAGCTGGGCAGGGTTATCTATCTTAATATTAAGCCCTGTTTTAACACCCGGACCCACCTCTAACGGTACAACACCGCAAAGCATTGAAACCGCTTTTCCTATTGATGAACCGACTGCCGGTACAACAGATGAAATTACGCAATCTTCAATACTGCGATAATCAATCTCGTAAAGTTCAAGAATTTTCCTGATTGTTATGGCATATTCATCCGATGTTTTATTTGTATCGGTTGATATGCGGGCAGTAAGGGATAAAGCATCATTATCAAATGTGCCCAAAGTAACATTTGTGTTGCCGATATCGATAGCAAGTAACATAAGCGTGTTTCCTTTCAAAGTTTCACGCATATTATAAGTCTTTTATATAAATAATTCAATAAAAAATTTTCTTGACTATTATCTTTTTTGATGATATAATCTCAAATGTTAATTGGGAATATATACCTAATTCATCCTTGCTCTCGTTTTTCGGGGGCCATTTGACCAAAAGGAGGTGCAACAGTATGACTGGAAAGTATGAAGCAGCCGTTATTTTTTCTGTAAAGAGCGGTGAAGAGGCGATAAATGGTCTTAAAGAAAAGTTTAATGATCTTATTGCCAAGCATGGTACAGTCGAAAATGTTGATGATTGGGGTAAGCGCCGCTTGGCATACCTTATCAACGATGAAACTGACGGTTACTATGTGTTCTATACCTTTACAAGTGAGCCTGATTTCCCGGCAGAACTTGAAAGAATTGCAAAGATTACCGATAATGTTTTAAGAATTATGACTATTAAAAAGTAATGGAGGAAAAATTATGTTTAACTTAGTAGTTTTAACCGGTCGTTTAACGGCAGATCCTGAACTCAAGAAGACACCTAACGGTATTTCGGTGACTTCTTTCTCCATTGCGGTAAGCCGTCGCTATCGCGCCGGTGAAGAAACGCAAGCAGATTTTATAAATATTGTTGCTTGGCGTCAAACTGCAGAATTTATCTGCAACTATTTTAAAAAGGGCACAATGATTGGTATCGAGGGTTCAATTCAAACCAGAAGATACACCGATAAAAACGGTAATAACCGCACCGCATTTGAAGTAATTGCTTCCAATGCTCAGTTTGTTGAATCTAAGCGTGATAATGCCGCAGGTGGCAACACAGGTGACATTCCCGCTTCTTACAGCAATGCCGAAGGCGGCGATTTCGCTGAAATCGGCGGCGGCGAAGATGACGATTTGCCCTTCTGATTAAAGGAGGATTTATAAATGGAAAAGACAGATAGACCTCTTCACAGAAAACCGAGAAAAAAGGTTTGTCATTTCTGTGTTGACAGGGTAGAAGAAATTGATTATAAGGATGTTGCTCGCCTTCGCAAGTTTGTTTCCGAACGCGCGAAAATTTTACCCCGCAGAGCAACCGGCACCTGCGCTAAACATCAGCGCGAGCTTACAACCGCTATTAAGCGCGCTCGCCAGGTAGCATTGCTTCCTTATTCAAACGACTAATTGTTTTTCCCTTAACCTTTTTCGGGTTAAGGGAAATTTTTTTAAAAAAATTCTTGACAAGCGCTTTAATTAGTGATAACATCCATACATACGATAGAGGCGCGATGACATTAGTAACGCTAAACAGAACTCGGTAGTTTTTAGCGTGAAAGGGGTAATCGCCGAAATGAAATATTCTTACCGAAGGATATTTTGTTGGTTTTAAAGAGAATATCTTTAAGACTGTCACTTTAAGTGGAGCGCTATCCTGAATTTTCTTTTTGTTTTTATTTTCAGGTCGCACTCTTGTGCGACCTTTTATTTTTTTAGAAAAGGGGCTTATTTATGCAAAAGAAAAACAACAGACTGCTTAGACTCTTGTTTGTTGCAGTAATTGCCGCGGTACTTGCTTTCGTAGGTACATTCACCGCTCTCGGTGACGGCGAGGAAACTGCCGCAGAAGAGTCAAAGGCAACCGAAACGAGTGTTACCGTTACGGTCGATGAAGAGGAAATCTCTTATGACCTTTCCTCAGCAGAAGACACAGAAGATGGAAAACTCGGTGCTAACTCTTACATTGACAATTATGCTGATAACATTCAGTATGATGAAGATGTTAAAACCAACATCGAATCTGCAATCGGCACCGTGAGGCAGGATATTCCGTTCTATGCAACATTTTGGGGACTTTTGCCGCCGATTATTGCAATAGTTCTGGCGCTTATCACCAAAGAGGTTTATTCTTCACTCTTTATCGGTATTTTGGCAGGCGGTCTTCTTTATTCAAACTTTAATTTTGAAGGCACAATCGTTCACACCCTTCAGGATGGCTTTATTGCAAGTATTGCCGATTCATATAATATAGGAATTCTAATATTCCTCGTAATGCTCGGCGCAATGGTTGCTATGATGAATAAAGCAGGCGGTTCAAGAGCGTTCGGCAAGTGGACAGAAAAGCATATTAAATCGCGCATAGGCGTTCAGCTTGCAACAATTTTGCTCGGCGTTCTCATATTTGTTGACGACTACTTTAACTGCTTGACAGTAGGCTCTGTTATGAGACCTGCTACAGATAAGCATAATGTTTCTCGTGCAAAACTTGCTTATTTGATTGATGCTACCGCCGCTCCTGTTTGCATTATAGCGCCTATATCTTCCTGGGCAGCTGCTGTTGCAGGCTTTGCAAAGGGATCGGGTGCAACAAGCGGTATGTCGCTCTTTATCAGCGCTATTCCTTACAACTTCTATGCTATTCTTACTATTGTAATGATGATATTCATTGCCGTTACAAATACCGATTTCGGCTCAATGAAAAAGCACGAATTCAATGCTATGAACGGCGATATCTTTACAACAGGCGAAGAGCAGATGAGCGATGATGAAGTAGCCGATAATGATAAGGCTCGCGTATTTGACCTTATTATCCCGGTTGTAGTTCTCATAGTCGCTTGCGTAATCGGTATGATTTACTCCGGCGGCTTCTTCAGCGGTGAAAACTTTATTGATGCATTCTCAAACAGTGATGCTTCGGTAGGCCTTGTAATCGGTTCTTTTGCCGCGGTTATATTCACCATTGTATACTATTTAATTCGCCGCGTTCTTTCTTTCAAAGATTGTATGGGTTCAATTCCCGATGGCTTTAAAGCAATGGTACCCGCTATTATGATTCTCTGCTGTGCTTGGACACTTAAGACCATGACCGATTCTCTCGGCGCTAAAATCTTTATTTCTAAGATTGTTGAAGGTTCAGCAGGTTCGTTCCAGTTGTTCTTGCCGGCAATTATATTCCTTATAGCCGTTGGTCTTTCCTTTGCAACCGGTACTTCTTGGGGAACATTCGGTATTCTTATTCCGATAGTGCTGAGCGTATTCGGCTCACAGAGCGGAAACATCACAATAGTTGCTATCTCTGCTTGTATGGCAGGTGCGGTTTGCGGCGACCACTGCTCACCGATTTCCGATACAACCATCATGGCTTCTGCGGGCGCTCAGTGTAACCACATTAACCATGTTTCCACGCAGCTTCCTTATGCTTTAACCGTTGCGGGCGTATCTTTTGTATCTTATATCATTGCGGGTGTTTTACCCAATAATGTCAAGATAATTTCTCTGCCCATTGCGGTAGTTCTTATGATCGGAACGCTCGTTTGCATCAATGCTGTTTCTAAGAAAAAAGCATAATTAAAGTTGATAAATTTAAAAGTTACCGCTATAATATTAGCGGTAACTTTTTTTATCGGGAGTTTATATGAAGAGAGAACTTGAAAAACATATACTGATAGAACGCAGTATTATTAAAAAATTCAGGAAAACAATATGGAATAATTTTATTGCCGCCGTTAAAGAATACAATTTAATTGAAGAAAACGATTGTATCGCTGTTTGTATTTCGGGTGGAAAAGATTCTATGCTTTTGGCTAAGTGTTTAGAACTGTTAAATCGCCACAGCGAGGTGCCTTTCAGCTTAAAGTATATTGTTATGAACCCAGGCTATGCAAAGCCGAATATAGAGCTTATAAAACATAATCTGAAAACGCTTAAAATAAACGCCGAAATATTTGAAAGCGATATTTTTGATGTGGCTTACAATGCAGGCGGGTCGCCTTGTTATTTGTGCGCCAGAATGCGGCGAGGCGCTTTATATGCAAAGGCAAAGGCTATAGGTTGTAATAAAATAGCGCTCGGTCACCATCTTGATGATGTTATAGAAACCGCGCTTATGAGTATGACTTATTCTTCCGAGATTAAAACAATGCTTCCAAAGCTCCACAGTACAAACTTTGAGGGAATGGAGCTAATAAGACCGCTTTATATGGTTAAGGAAAGAAATATTATTTCCTGGAGTAATTATAACGAGCTTAAATTCTTGCGCTGTGCTTGTAGATTTACTGCGGACAGTGCCGAGGATGAGTCGCTTTCAAAACGCCTTGAAATCAAGAATTTGATTAAATATATAAGAGAAACAAACCCCGATGCCGATGATAATATTTTCCGCAGCCTGCATAATGTCAATATGGCAACAATACCCGGCTGGCGAGATAAGGATAAAGGGGAAACACATTCTTTTTTGGATGAGTATTAAAAAAGAGCATCTTTCGATGCTCTTTTCTTTTATGCTTCTGCTTTTTTAAAGAAATGCTTTATAAGCTCGCCAAACGGGATAATCAGAACGGCAAGCAACAATGCCAAAAAGAATTTTCCCGATGAAAGAATAGTTAAGTTAAATACAAATCCTGCCGGGGTCAGAACTAAGAACATTGCCAGGAAAATAAGTATTACAGAGGAATAATTCATAAACTTATTTGATTTGAAATCAATTTTAAGAACAGAATCATTGCTCTTCATATTAAATGTATGCAAAATCTGTGCAATGGAAAGGGTGGCAAATGTCATAGTAACGGCACATTCGGGGCTTGTTGAGTAACCTATAAAGAATGAAGCTATTGAAATTATGCTTAAAAACAAGCTGTAAGAGAATGTTTGAACTATTGATGTAAAATCAAACAATCTGCCGTTTAGTGTAATGGGTTGCCGTTTCATTATATCGTTATCGGGTTTTTCTGTTGCAAGGGCAATGGTAGGCGCGCTATCTGAAAACAGATTTAAAAGTAACAACTGAACTGCCGCAAGCGGAGGCAGACCAACCGCCAAAACACAAATAAGATAAACTATTAGTTCCGCGATGTTACAACCTAAAATATAGCAAACGGATTTTTTGATATTATCAAACATTCCGCGGCTTTCTTTAATGGCCTTAATAAGATATTTAAAGTTGTTTTCTTCGATTACGATATCAGCGTTTCCTCTTGCTACATCGGTACTGCTTTTACCCATAACACAACCGATATCCGCCTGATTTAAAGCATCGGCATCTTCGGTATTATCACCGGTAACCGTTACAATCATACCTTTTCTTTGCCAGGCGCCGATAATTCTTAATTTATCTGCAGGGGTTATACGCGCGTAAACCGAATATTTTTCTATATTTTCATAAAGTTCATCATCGCTCATATTCTCAAGCTCTTCGCCGGAAATTGCAAGATGGTTTTCATCTAAAACACCGATTTGCCTTGCAACCGCTGTAGCAGTGGCGAGGTTATCGCCGGTAATCATTATTGCTCTTATTCCGGCTTCATTGCAAACCTTTATGCCCTCAACTGCGCCCGCTCTCGGCGGGTCATCAAGACCTAAAAGGCAGACAAATGTCAAATCTTTTTCAACCTCTTCGGCGGTGGGGTTTGCCGGTGCTTCGCTGAGATTTTTAATGGCGATACAAAGAACCCTTAATCCTTCTTCCGCCATTTGTTTTTGGGTTTTAATTATCTCTTCCTTATTGCAATTGATACATTTATCAATCACATATTCGGGGGCGCCCTTAACAATGGCAAGAGGGGAGCCGCTTATCATATTTATGGTGGTCATTGCTTTTCTTGTTGTATCAAAAGGAATAACCCCAAGCCTTGGATATATGTTTTCAATCTCTTCGCGTTTTGCAGAACAAAGCTCTTCACAAGCGGCGGCAATTGATTCTTCGGTTGAATCGTTATTAAGGGTTGAACAAAGGGCGGCAAGCTTTAATGCAAGCGCATTCTTTTCCGATATATTACCCGGTGTTGGTTTATAAATTGTTTCGCCATCGTATATGGAATTAAGATGCATTATATTTTTGGTTAAAATACCTGTTTTGTCAGCGCAGATAACATTTGTTTTGCCAAGTGTTTCAAGAACGCGTATTCTTTTTATTATTACTCTGTCTTTTAGTATTCTTTCAAGACCCAATGCCACAACAATTATGGAAACTGCGGGTAAGCTTTCGGGGATAGCCGCAACTGCAAGCGCAATAGAGTTTGTTATCATCGTAATAGTAAGTGCGGTAAAATTGCCGTAATTATTTAAGTTTCGCAAAACACTGATAACAAATATAACTACACAGGCGAGCACGATAATTAGATTTACAACCTTACCTATTTTTTCAAGAGAGTCATTTATAGGCAGTTTTTCCGAGCCTGTTTGCTCAAGTATTTCTTTTGTTTTACCTATCTCTGTGTTAAGACCTGTTTCAACAACAACAACCTTTGCGCTGCCCGTTGCAACACTGCTGCCGGCATAAACCATATTGGCGCGATTTTTGATGGGAGTAATATCATCAAAAACCATATCATAATGCTTTTCAATGGGGAAGGTCTCACCGGTCAGGGCGATTTCGTTTGTTGAAAAATCAGTGCATTCGATAATTCTGGCATCTGCGGTGATATAATCGCCGCTTTTTAGTATTACAATATCGCCCGGCACCAAATAATCAGAGGGTATTTGTTTTGCAATTCCATCCCTTATAACATTAACGCTCGGGTTTATGTTTGATGTTAAAGAATTAAACGCCCGCATACTTCTGAATTTGTGATAAGCGGAAAAGAGCGAATTGATTATTACCACCGCCAAAACAAATATGGGCGCAAAATATGTAGACTCTTTGTATATGATTTTAAAAATCAGCAAAAGAATTGCAATCAGAAGCAGAAAATAATTGAATTTACTGTTAAGCGCTTTTAAAAAATGCTTATAGTACTTTTCTTTTTCATCATTGGAAATAGTGTTCTTACCGAAAATTGCAATTCTATCATCAGCAACACCTGTATGAAGCCCCTTATCGGCTTCAACAGTAAGTTCGCTTAGAACTTTATCAATCTGTGCATTATGCCAAATCATAAAAGCCCTCCAAATTTTTATAGAAAATTTATGTTATTTTATCATTTTTATTATACTTTGTCAAATTTATATGATTTTGCATATATTCATAATTTTTGAATATTTTATCGGTTATTACCTTGCATTATTTAATATATTGTAGTATAATATTATGAAAAATTATGAAAGTGGGTTTGTTATGACACGCAGGGAAGCGAGAGATACCGCCTTTGGTCTTATTTTTGCCAAAGAGATTAACGGTTTAGATGTTGATGAAATTCTTGAAACCGCTGCCGAAAGCGGAGAAATTAAAATAAACGATTATGTTAAAGAAACCTTTGCAGGTGTTTGGAATAATATTGATGAAATAGATAAGATTATTGAAGAATTGTCCGTTTCCTGGAATATTAAAAGATTATCAAAGGTTTCTCTTGCGGTTTTAAGGCTTGCAATTTATGAAATAAAGTATGTTGAGTCTATCCCTGTTTCCGTTTCAATTAACGAAGCGGTTGAAATAACAAAAAAATATTCAACCAAAGATGATGCATCCTTTGTAAACGGTTTGCTTTCATCGGTTGCCAAAAAGAATAATGAATGAATTAAAACCATTAACCGTCAGACAACTTAATATGTATATTAAGTCGCTCTTTGAGGGTGATTTACATCTTTTAAATGTTTGCGTTGAGGGTGAGCTTTCAAACTTTAAAAACCATTATGCAAGCGGGCATTGGTATTTTACCGTAAAAGATAACGATAGCGCCATAAGGTGCGTTATGTTTAAAAACTCCGCCGCGGGTGTTTCGTTTTTCCCCGAAGACGGTATGCGGGTTGTACTTAAAGGCCGCGTTTCCGTTTATGAAAAAGATGGTCAATATATGTTTTACGCAAACAGTATGTCCCTTTCGGGCGAAGGAGAGCTTGCAAAACAATTTGAACTTATAAAACAAAAACTATCCGCAGAAGGGCTTTTTGATGAAAGTAATAAAAGGCCGTTGCCCAAATTCCCTAAAAAAATTGCGGTTATAACCTCCGATACGGGCGCGGCGGTAAGAGATATTTTTAATGTGCTAAATCTAAGATATCCGCTTTGTGAAATTATTATGTGTCCTGTATTGGTTCAGGGTGTATCAGCAGCGGAAAGCATTAAAATAACGCTTGACAGGGTCTATAAGCTAAATGATGTAGATTTAATCATTCTCGGTCGCGGCGGCGGCTCTGCGGAAGATTTGGCGGCATTTAATGATGAAATGCTTGCAAGAAAAATCTTTGAGTCTCCGTTTCCCGTTATTTCCGCCGTTGGTCACGAAACCGATTTTTCCATTTCAGATTTTGTGGCTGATGTCAGGGCGTCAACCCCGTCTCACGCGGCAGAGATTGCCGTTCCCGATATTACCGAACTAAAAGCAAAGGTTACATTTTTTTCGGAAAAAATCAAATCAAATGTTTTCTCTGATTTTAGTTTAAAGAATGCAAGGTATGATAATTTAAGACTTAGAATTTCAACCGATAAGTTTTCAAATTATATTGATTTAAAACAACAAACCACCGATTTTTTAACCGAAAAACTTTTAAATACCCAAAAGAATATTTTAAATGAAAAAAGCACAAAGGTTTTGGGCGTTACCTCAAAGCTTGACGCTTTAAGCCCCTTAAAGGTTTTAAAAAGAGGGTATTCTGCGGCTATAATGGGCGATAAATATATTAAAAGTTCGCAAGAGCTTAAAACCGGTGATAGTTTTGATTTGAAATTTTTTGATGGTGTGGCGGAATGTACTGTCAATAACATTAAAAGCGAGGATAGTTTATGACCGAAAATATCAGTTTTGAAAATGCATTAAAAGAACTTGAAAATATCACAATCGAGCTTGAAAAGGGCGATATTTCTCTTGATAAATCGATTGAACTTTTTGAAAGGGGAATAAAACTCTCTAAAATTTGCTCGGAAAAGCTAAACAATGCTAAACAAAAGATAATTTCCCTTGATGAAGCCGAAAGCGAGGAAAACACCTAATGGAAGAAAACTTTATTGAAAGCTATAAGGTTAAAATAGAAAACAGGCTTAAAATGATTTTATCGCCGCGGGGCAGAATGTATGATAAGGTTTTGGAGGCCGGATCATATAGTGTTTCAAACGGCGGTAAAAGAATAAGACCTATTTTGCTTTTAGAGTTTTATAAAATCTGCGGCGGCGAAGATGATTGCGCATATAATTTTGCTTGCGCTCTTGAGATGATACATACATATTCTCTTATTCACGATGATCTTCCTTCGATGGATAACGATGATTTCAGGCGCGGCAAGCCATCTTGTCATAAGGCGTTTGGTGAAGGGCTTGCTTTACTTGCGGGTGATGGACTTTTGACCGAAGCGTTTGCCACTGCTTCAAAAACATTGTCTCTTCCCTTTGATAGAGTTTGTAAAGGTATTGAAATACTTGCCACCTGTGCCGGAATTGACGGTATGGTCGGCGGACAGGTTATAGATACGGAATACCAGGAAGAAACCGATATAAATAATCTGCTTTATATGTATGAGCTTAAAACAGGCGCGCTTATTCGAGCCGCTGCTACTATCGGCGCTACGCTTGCGGGGGCTGATGAAAATCTAATTGCCGCCGCGGACAAGTATGCACTCAGTACCGGAATTGCATTTCAGCTGATAGATGATATTCTTGATGCAACAGGCGATTTTGCCACACTCGGCAAACCCATCGGCAGTGACCAAAAGAACGGCAAAAAGACCGCCGTAGCAATTCTCGGTATCGATAAATGCAGAGAAATGGCAAAGGAATATACAAATAATGCCCTTGCCGCATTGGATGAATTCCCCGGGGACACGGAGAATATAAGAAATCTTACAAAAATGTTGCTTGTAAGGAACTATTGATTGTTATTGGAGAGAATATAGGTTGGAAAATAAGTTGCTTTGCGGTATCAACTCGCCCGAAGATTTAAAAAAACTTAATACCGATGAAATAAATACTCTTTGCGACGAAATAAGAGATGTTATTATTTCCACTGTTTCAAAAAACGGCGGTCATTTGGCTTCTAATCTCGGCAGTGTTGAATTGACCGTTGCAATTCACAGAGCATTTAATTCTCCGCAGGATGCCATAGTTTTTGATGTTGGGCATCAATCTTATACCCATAAACTTTTAACCGGCAGATTTAATAGCTTTTCATCCCTTCGCCAAAAGGATGGAATATCGGGTTTTATGCGCCCCGGTGAGAGCGAACACGATCCTTTTGTTACAGGACATAGCGGAAACAGTGTTTCCGCCGCTTTTGGTATTTATAAAGCAAAAGCCTTAAATAATGAGCCGGGAACCGCCGTTGCGGTTATCGGCGATGGCTCGATGACTTCGGGTATGGCTTATGAAGCGCTTAATAATGCCGCCGCTATAAGAAGCCGTTTTATTGTTATTCTCAATGATAATAAAATGTCCATTTCCCGTAATGTCGGGGCGATGGCTCGTGCTTTTGCTAAAATGAGAACAAAGCCGAAATATCATTATATTAAATTTGCCATTTCCGACTTTCTTAAAAAAATTCCTCTTATCGGTAAGCCTATTGAGCATTTTATATTTAAAGTCAAGGAAGGCTTTAAATCAATGGTTTACAGGAAAAATATTTTTACCGATTTGGGCTTTAATTATCTTGGACCCGTTGACGGACATAATGTTGAAGCGATGGAGTCTTTGTTTAAGATTGCCGAAAGATATACAAGACCTACCCTTGTTCATGTAATTACCACAAAGGGCAAAGGCTATAAATTTGCCGAGGAAAACCCCAATGATTATCACGGTGTTTCTCCTTTTGATATAAAAGACGGTGCAAACGCAGTAAGTGGCGAAACCTTTTCATCTGTTGCAGGTAACACCCTTTGCGAAATGGCAAAGTTTGATGATAAAATCTGTGCTGTTACCGCCGCGATGCGAGAGGGGACCGGGCTTTATGATTTTTCAAAGCTTTATAAAAACAGATTTTTTGATGTAGGCATTGCCGAGCAACACGCCTTAACCTTTTGCGCAGGCCTTGCATCAAAGGGCATAAAACCATATTTTGCGGTATATTCATCCTTTTT
>CAMPCO010000027.1 GCA_946646305.1 uncultured Clostridia bacterium
TGCTAATGCAGTTCTCGTAGGCAGCACTGTATATCGCAAAAAGGTTAGATAATTATAAATAATTAAATAATCACAACAAAAAGCCACAGGCTATTGCCTGTGGCTTTTTTTATATTGTTTTGATAAAAGTGTAAAGGGTAAAATCTATTCTGTTTTAAAAAACAGAAAACTTATATATCGTTTTTTGGTAATACTCTTCGTCCGCTTTTAAAACGGTAGAAGGAAAATGTTCAATATTCACCGAGTTGGGATAATGCTGTGCTTCTAAACAAAAGCCACCGTATTGCGGATAGCAAATATTATTCTTTCCGCAAACACTATCATTACCGCCAAGATAGTTGCCTGTATATAACTGTGCTGCAGGCTCTGTAGTATAGCAGGTCATCATTATTCCCGTATTTTCGGATTTTGCTGTTCCGAAATGTTTTAACCCATTTGTGTTTTCAGTAAAAATAACACAATGATCATAGCCTTTTGTCAGTTTTATTTGCCCGTGGTTTGCCTTTATATCTCTGCCTATGGGTTTCATAATTCTGAAATCCAAAGGTGTATTTTCAACCGAAAGAATGTTACCCGTTGCCGTATAATCTTTATCTATTTCAGTAAATCGATCTGCATTTAAAAGCAACTCGTGTGACAAAATATCAGACCCATCCTGCCCGTTAAGATTGAAAAAAGAATGATTTGTAAAATTAACCACTGTATCTTCATCTGTTTTGGCTTTGTATTCTATTTGAAACGCGTTATCATCGGTTAATGTGTATCGCAATTCTATTTCCAAATTGCCGGGATAACCTTCATCAAAGGCTTTGCTTAAATGCCTGAACACTAAGGTTCCGCCATTGATATATCCGTCAAAAACCTCATGACAATAAGCCCCGTGCAGATGATTGTTTCCATCATTTTTTTCGAGTTTATATGTCTTACCCGAAAGGGTAAATTCAGCATTTTTAATACGGTTGGCGTAGCGGCCGACAAACATGCCGAAATAAGCCTTGTCGTTTTCGTACCCTGATACCGTATCATAACCTAAAACAACATCTTTTAATTTGCCGTTTCTATCAGGCACAAAAACGCTTTGAACAGCACACGCAAAACTTATAATACAAACGCGCATACCGTTATCGTTTTCCAAAGTAAATTTTGTTATCGCCTTGCCGGACTTTGTGTTTCCAAATGGTTCTGAGGTGATTTTTGTCATATTATTCTCCCCTTTTAACAGGTAATGATTAACTGATAGACGAAGAAACACTTTGCCTACCAGTTAATATAATATCTTATAAAACTTTGCTGAGGAAATCTTTAAGTCGGTCACACTTTGGGTTTTCAAATATATCCTTTGGTGTTCCCTCTTCCATTATAATGCCTTCATCAATAAAGATAACCCTATCGGCAACCTCACGGGCAAAGCCCATTTCGTGGGTTACGATTACCATGGTCATACCGCTTGCGGCAAGCTCTTTCATAACCGAGAGAACCTCGCCTACCATTTCGGGGTCAAGAGCGCTTGTAGGCTCATCAAAAAGCATTACTTCGGGGTTCATGGCAAGGGCGCGAACAATCGCCACACGCTGTTTCTGTCCGCCCGAAAGCTGGGAAGGATATGCGTCTGCCCTATCGGCAAGCCCTACCTTTTTAAGCAGTTCCATAGCCGCCGCTTCTGCTTCCTGCTTTGATTTGCCGAGCAGTTTCATCGGCGCTATGGTCATATTTTTAAGTATGGTCATATGCGGGAAAAGATTGAATTGCTGGAAAACCATTCCCATTTTTTCGCGGTGCTTATTGATATTTGTCTTGGGGTCGGAAATATTTACCCCATCAAAGATAACCTCACCGCCGGTTGGTGTTTCGAGCATATTAAGGGTACGAAGAAAGGTTGATTTGCCGGAACCCGAGGGACCGATAATAACTACAACCTCACCCTTTTTAATCTCATAATCTATACCCTTTAAAACATCGATTTCGCCAAAAGATTTTTGAAGGTTTTGAACGGTTATGAGTGTTTCGTTGTTTTTAGTGGTCACTCTTCCTCAACCTCCTTTCAAGGCGCGCTACAAGGGATGTCAGCAGCATTACGATTGCAAGGTAAACAATGGCAACCGCGATAAGCGGCATAAAATAGTTATATGTTACACCGGCGATGGAGTTGCCCGCTTTTGTCAGATCTATAACACCAACATAGCCCGCAACCGATGTTTCTTTAAGAAGCGCAATAAACTCATTGCAGAGGGTTGGCAAAACGGCTTTAAACATCTGCGGAATTACAATATACCACATTGTTTGAACATAGTTAAAACCAAGGCTTCTGCCTGCTTCAAACTGGCCGTTATCAATAGACATTATACCGCCGCGGAAAATTTCGGCAACATAGGCGCCCGAGTTTATACCAAAAGCGAAAATGCCTATCGGCACGCCATCCTTAACCGATACAAAGATTACAAAATAAGCAATCATCAACTGAACCACAACAGGTGTTCCGCGGATAACGGTAAGATAAATTTTACAAATGGCATTAAGCACGGTTAAAACATAATAGCCAACCGATTTTTTGGCCTTTAATGATTCGCGGTTTTTATCATAAGAAGATCTGATAGCCGCCACAAAAACACCGATAATTACGCCGACAATAAGCGCGCCGGCGGTAATCTTTAAGGTGTTTAAAAGACCGCGCACAATCGACATATATCTATCCTTTACGATAAACACCGTATCAAAATCATGCGCGAATGATTTAAAGAAATTAAGTATTGTTTGCATTGTTTATCTCCATATATGGGAAAATAGGGCGGTATATTTCAACCGCCCTTAAAAGTTTTAATTATTCTGCTGCGTTGATATATTTATCAATAATCTTTTGAACAGAACCATCAGCTATAAGTTCTTTTAAAGCTGCGTTAACTTTTTTCTGTAATTCGGTATTGTCTTTATTAAAAGCAATAGCATAATCTTCTTCGGCATAAGAGGTTTCAAGAATTTTAAGACCGCTATTTGCCGCAACATAAGCCTTGGCAGGTTCATTATCTATGATAACGCAATCAACCTTGCCGTTTTTAAGGCCTTCTACTGCGAGGTTGCCGCTTGCATACTTGGTAACATTTTCTTCGCCGTAATCATCAGTAGCATAGATATCGCCGGTGGTTGATTCCTGAACACCGATCTTCTTGCCGTCAAGATCATCAATAGACTTAATAGCGCTATCTTCTTTAACGATTACCGCCTGGATGCCCTTGGCATAAGTATCAGAGAAGTTTACCTTTTCTTTTCTCTCATCGGTAACGGTCATACCCGCCATACCCATATCATACTTATTGGACTGAACGCCGGGGATGATTGAGCCAAACTCAACATCGGCAATTTCAAGTTCAAGACCAAGCTTTTGGGCTATGAGAGCGGCGATTTCCGCATCGATACCAACTATTTCCTCGCCCTCATAGAATTCATACGGAGGGAATGTAGCATTGGTTGCCATAATAAGCTTACCATCTTCAACGGTGAGTGATGTCTTTTCCGCTTCGGAGGATGTATTAGAACTTCCGCAAGCAGAAAGGGCAAAAACGAGTGCTGCGGCTAAAAGTAAAGCCAAGATTTTTTTGATGTTTTTCATTTTTGGTTCCTCATTTCTGAAATTTGATGTTATGAGTATACCACGCGATTTTCATATTGTCAAGCATTTTTTGCATAAATATACAACAAAATTATTAAAAAATGCATTATTTTATATGTAAACATTGCATAAAAGTGAATTTATGCATTATTTCTGCATATTCTATGTGAATAAAATAATATACCGACTACACCTTTATATATATAAAAAAGCTCCCGCTTTACGGGAGCTTTTTTCATTTTATGATTTTTTAAGACTTTTGTTCTTATAAATTTTATCGGTTATTACCTTTGCGATAAACGCGGTCGCAACACCAAGCAACGCGCCGCAAAGAACATCGGTCGGGTAGTGCATATAAAGATATAGCCTTGATAGACCTACGAGCGCCGCCGTTACAATCGCCGCTGTTCCCCACTTTTTATTATAAAAGAAAATCGATACCGCGCATTCCACCGATATTAGTGTATGCCCGGAGGGGAAAGAATAATCACTCGGCTTTGAAGCGATAAGTTTTATCGCGGTGTTTAAATCATAAGGTCTTGTTCTGGCAACTATGTTTTTAAGCGCGATATTGCCGATAAGATATCCTATAATTATGGAAAGACTCATCGTGAGCCCCACCTTGCGGGTCTTCTTTGGTATCAAAAGAATAATCGACAAAGCTATCCAAAAAATTCCGTGGTCGCCGAGTTTTGTAATACAAGAAAAGAAGAAATCAAAAAACGGGGTTCTGAGATTATTCTGAATAAAATCGAGAATTTTTATTTCAAAGCCATTCATAATTACTTAAAGAAAAGAGGCAGTTTTTCGAGATAAACTATGTCATCCCTGTCCGCGGCATCGCCTTCGGCTAAAAAGGCGGCGGCGGCAACCTCTATACCCCCTGCATCCTTACAAAGTTTTCTTACCGCATCAAGCGACTCGCCTGTGCTGATAACATCATCAAGAATAAGAACGCGCTTGCCCTTTAAAATGTTAACCTCGGTTTCGCCAAGAAAAAGCTTTTGCTCCTTTTTAGTGGTGATAGATGTAACAGACACCTCCAAAGGATTGCGCATATAAACTTTAAGACCTTTCCTTGCTACCACATAGGGCTTGCCCGATTGCCTTGACATTTCATAAGCCATGGGGATGGACTTTGCTTCCGGTGTTAAAATAACATCGAATTCCGGCACCTTTTCAAGCAATTCCTTGCAGCCGGCAATAGTCAGTTCAACATCGCCGAAAATAATAAACGCGGCAATGTCAAGCTTATCGCTTACGGGGAATTTTTCAAGTTTTCTCGTAAGACCTGCGATTTTCATTTCATAGTATTCAGACATAATATATCCCTTTCGTTTTTTAATTTTTAAATCAACCCGGAGGCCATTGCAGGAATCTACGGGCAAGCAGGTGGAAATGCAGGTGACCTACCGTCTGTCCGCCCTCTTCACCGCAGTTATTAACAACCCTGAAGCCTTTTTCCAGATTGTTTTCTTTTGCTATTTTGGCTACTGCTTCAAATATTTTTGCTATAAGAAAACTGTTTTCCCCGTTTATTTCGGTTGCATCCTTGATATGCTTTTTCGGAACTATAACCGCATGGAACGGGGCCTTTGGGTCGATATCGGCAAAAGCATAAACATATTCATCATCATAAATCTTTGTGCTCGGTATTTCGCCCGCGATTATTTTACAAAACAAACAATCTTCCATTTTTTCACCCTCTTATTTTAACATACCTTTAATTATATCCGCCGCACCGCTTAGCGCTTCATCGGTTTTGGAAACATCTTTTCCGCCTGCCATTGCGCTATCGGGTTTGCCGCCGCCGTTACCGCCGGCGATCATTGCTACCGCTTTTACGATATTGCCCGCGTGGGCGCCCTTTAGGATGGCCGCCTTTCCGCAACCGGCGCAGAAGGTTAGTTTTTCACCATTTACCGCCGCAAACACCGCAACGGCATTTTCGTTATCGGCGCGAACGGCATCGGTCATCTTTCTAAGTTCATCCGGCGAGGTGCCGTCAAAACGAGCCGTTGCAACAAGCACGCCGCCTATATCAACAGCAGATTTCAAAACATCATCCGCTTTGCCGGAATTAAGTTTATTTTCAAGGCTTTCTATCTTTTTCTGCAAATCTTTAACCTGTGAAAGCATGGCGTTTGCCTTTTGCGGAAGTTCTTCTATCTTGCCGCATTTAAGTATTCCCGCGGTATCATTAGCCGCAGATTTAAAGTGGTCAAGAAGATTTAAAACACCCTCGCCCGTTACCGCTTCAATGCGGCGAACACCCGCGGCAATACCGCTTTCGCTGACGATTTTGAAAAGACCTATCTTTGCGGCATTATCTATATGCGTTCCGCCGCAGAATTCAACCGAAACATCACCCGCGGTTACAACGCGAACAATATCACCGTATTTTTCACCAAAAAGCGCCATTGCGCCGAGAGTTTTTGCCTTTTCTATCGGCATTTCTTCACTTTTAACCTCTATGCCTTTTAGAATAGCGGCATTTACCATATCTTCAACCGCCTTTAACTCTTCTGCCGATAAAGCGGCGAAATGAGTAAAGTCAAAACGGCAGGATTTATCGGTTACAAGCTGACCCGCCTGCTCAACATGATTGCCGAGCACCTTACGCAGAGAAGCCTGCAAAAGGTGAGCCGCGGTATGGTTGCGGCGAATAGCCATTCGGCGGGAAAGGTCATAAGAGGCCGTGACATCATCACCCTTTTGGATGGTGCCTTTTGTAACAGAACCTATATGCATAAACACGCCGGAACTGTTTTTCTTTGTATCCTCAACCTTAAATTCAAAGCCATCGGCGGTGATTACGCCCGTATCGCCTATCTGACCGCCCGACTCGGCATAGAAAACGGTTTTATCAAGCACAATTATTGCATTTTCCGCTTCGTTTGCCGAAAGGGTATGCTCGCCCTCGACTACAATATCGAGAACGGTTGCTTTGCATTTTTCATCGGTATAACCCAAAAATTCGGTTTTTTCGGCGCTGAAAGCGATTTCAGCACTTGACCAGCTTTCGCTATCTGCCGCCTTGCGGGATGCCCTTGCCTTTTCGCGCTGCTGTTGCATAAGGGAGTGGAAGCCCTCTTCATCAACACCTATTCCCTTTTCGCTTAAAATATCCTTTGTAAGATCAAGCGGGAAGCCATAGGTATCATAAAGTTTAAATGCATCGGCGGCGGAAAGATCCTTGCCGCCCTTTGTCAAGTTTTCAAGCATAGAAAGTCCTGAATCTATTGTTTTGAGGAAAGAAGCTTCTTCGTTTGCAATAACCTTGCAGATAAGTTCTTTCTTTTCAACAAGCTCGGGGTAACCCGCTTTGTTTTCTTTAATAACCGCCTCTACAAGCTCTGTAAGGAACGGGCGGGATATGCCTATCAGTCTGCCATGTCTTGCCGCACGGCGAATAAGGCGGCGAAGAACATAGCCCCTGCCCTCGTTTGAGGGAATAATGCCATCGCTTATCATAAAGGTAGAAGCGCGGGCGTGGTCGGTTATGGCGCGGATGGAAACATCGGTGTTGTGGTCCTTGCCATAGGTTTTGCCCGAAATCTCACAAACCTTATTTAAAATATTGCGGATGGTATCAACCTCAAACATATTATCAACCCCCTGCATAACGCAGGCAAGTCTTTCAAGGCCCATACCGGTATCGATGTTTTTATGTTCAAGCTCGGTGTATGTTCCGTCCCCCATATTATTGAACTGGGAGAAAACATTGTTCCATATTTCCATATAGCGGTCGCAATCGCAACCGGGTTTACAATCAGGCTTGCCGCAACCGTATTTTTCGCCGCGGTCAAAATAAATCTCACTGCAAGGGCCGCAAGGACCGGTGCCGTGTTCCCAGAAGTTATCCTCTTTGCCGAGGCGAACTATTCTCTCCTCGGGAACACCGATTTTATCACGCCAGATTGAATATGCCTCATCATCCTCTTCATAAACAGAGGGCCAGAGCAGTTCCGCCGGAATTTTTAAAACCTCGGTTAAATATTCCCAAGCCCAGGGAATGGCCTCATGTTTAAAATAATCACCGAATGAGAAGTTACCGAGCATTTCAAAATATGTACCATGCCTTGCGGTATGACCCACGCGCTCAAGGTCGGGCGTGCGGATACATTTTTGGCAGGTGCAAACTCTGGTTCTCGGCGGGGTAACTTCGCCGGTGAAGTATTTTTTCATCGGTGCCATACCCGAGTTTATGAGAAGCAAAGATTTATCATTGTTCGGCACAAGTGAAAAAGAGCCGAGCCGCAAATGACCTTTGCTTTCAAAAAAGGCTAAAAATGATTCTCTTAAATCGTTTAGTGACATCCATTCCATAACTAAAATTCCCTTATTTCCCTTATTTGTTTATTCTAATTCAAAGGCGCCGGTGTAAAGCTGATAGTAGGTGCCTTTCTTTTCTATTAGTTGTTCATGATTTCCGCGCTCGATTATTCTGCCCTTTTCCAGCACCATAATAACATCGGAATTCATAACGGTTGAAAGGCGGTGGGCTATAACAAACACCGTTCTGCCCTCCATAAGTTTATCCATACCGCGCTGAACTATGGACTCGGTTCTGGTATCAATTGAAGAGGTCGCCTCATCCATAATCATAACAGGCGGGTTTGCTACCGCCGCTCGCGCTATTGAAAGCAGCTGGCGCTGACCTTGCGAGAAGTTTGAGCCATTGTTTGAAAGCATGGTATTGTAACCATCGGGCAGATGGGATATAAACCCATGCGCGCCTACCATACGCGCCGCTTCGATACATTCTTCATCGGTGGCATCAAGATTGCCATAGCGAATGTTTTCCATAACGGTGCCTGTAAAGAGGTTAGTTTCCTGCAAAACAAGACCGAGCGACCGCCTCAGGTCCGCCTTTTTAATCTTGTTGATGTTTATGCCATCATACCTTATCTTGCCGTCTTCAATATCATAAAAGCGGTTGATAAGATTTGTGATAGTGGTTTTCCCCGCGCCCGTAGCGCCCACAAAGGCAACCTTTTGACCGGGGTTTGCATAAACACTTACATCATAAAGCACCTGCTTGCCCTCAACATAGGAAAAGTCAACATCCACCATCTGAACATCGCCTTTAAGTTCTGTATAGGTAAGCGTTCCGTCTCCATGGGGATGTTTCCAAGCCCATTTGCCTGTATGTGTTTTGCTTTCGGTAATATTTCCATCTTCATCTATAATGGCGTTTACAAGGGTTACCTTGCCGCTATCTTCTTCCGGCTTTTGGTCGATAAGTTCAAAAATTCGCTTTGAGCCGGCAAGCGCCATTATTATTGAATTCAACTGTTGCGAAACCTGGTTTATATTACCGGTAAACTGTTTGGTCATATTGAGGAACGGCACAAGAATTGAAATATTAAACGCCATTCCCGAAAGGCTCAAATTAGGCGCTTTAAGCACAATCAGCAAGCCGCCTATCAAAGCCGCCAAAACATAAAGCACATTGCCTATGTTTATGATGATGGGTCCAAGCCCGTTTGCATAAGCATGGGCGCGGCGGCTATCCTCATAAAGCTCGTTATTAACCTTATCAAACTCTTCCTGCACCTTATCCTCGTGGCAGAAAACCTTGATAACCTTTTGTCCGTTCATCATTTCCTGGGCAAAGCCTTCGGTTTTGGCGATTGAAGCCTGCTGGCGAATAAAGAATTTTGCCGAACCGCCGCCCATCTTTTTGGAAACATAGAACATAAACACAACGCCGAGCAGTATCAAAAGTGTCATCCAAACACTGTAATAAATCATTATGAAGAAAACGGTCATAACGATTATAAACGACTGAACAAGGTGCGGCAGACTTTGGGAAATGAGCTGGCGCAGGGTATCGATATCGTTTGTGTAATAACTCATAATATCGCCGTGCTTATTTTGGTCGAAATACTTGATGGGCAGATTTTGCATTCCGCCGAACATTTCTATTCGCAGTTTGCTTAAATACCCTTGTGTAATATACGCCATAAGCTGGGTATAAAGGGTTATGAGAATAATCGAGATGATATATAGCGCGCCGAGAATTATAATAACCTTAAAAATCTCGCCCTTGGCATTATTCCAAGCCGCGGCATAATCGCCCGCAAGATACTCGGCACTGCCTAAATGTTTAGTTATAAGGGCTATTATTCTTTGCTGGAATATGGCGGGTATTGAGGATACCGCCGCGGAAAGAACAATGCAGACAATTACTACCGGCATCATAACGGGATAATACTTAAACAAAAGTTTTATAACCCTGCCAAGCGAGCCCATATCAAGTTTTCTTATATCCTTTTTCGGAGGTGTTTTAGGCATCCTGCTCACCCCCGTTCGTTTGCTGGGTATACATCTCTTTATAAATCTCGTTTGTTTTCAGCAGTTCATCGTGTTTTCCCATTCCGACAACGGCGCCGCCATCGAGAATGATGATAATATCCGACTCCATAACCGATGAAACACGCTGGGCTATAACAATCTTTGTGGTATCGGGAATATATTTTTTAAAGCTTTCCCTTATTTTTGCATCGGTTTTTGTATCAACCGCGCTTGTTGAGTCATCAAGAATAAGTATTTTCGGTCTTTTAAGCAGCGCCCTTGCGATGCAAAGCCTTTGCTTTTGTCCGCCCGAAACATTAGTGCCGCCCTGTTCGATATAGGTGTTGTAACCATCGGGGAAAGAGTTTATAAACTCATCGGCGCAAGCCATTTTGCAGGCGGCGGCAAGTTCTTCATCGGTTGCATTTTCATTGCCCCAACGCAGGTTTTCGGCTATTGTGCCCGAAAACAGAAGATTTTTTTGAAGCACCATAGCAACCGCTTCGCGAAGATCATGCTTTTTGTAATTCTTAACATTCTCTCCGCCTACCAAAACCTCGCCCTCTTCAACATCGTAAAGGCGCGGAATAAGGGAAACAAGCGCCGTTTTGCCGGAGCCCGTTCCGCCTAAAATTCCCACGGTAGCGCCCGAGGGAATATCAAAATCAATATTGCAGAGGGCATATTCCTTCGCGCGATGAGAATATTTAAAGCTTACATTTTTAAATGTTACACTGCCGTCTTTAACCTCGGCTATCGGATTTTCGGGGTCGGTAACGGTCGGTTCTTCATCCAAGACCTCAACAATTCGCTTCATAGCTTCGGCAGACATCGTAAGCATAACATATATCATCGAAAGCATCATAAGCTGAATGAGTATCTGAAAGCCGTAAGTAAGCATAGAGGAAAGCTCGCCGACATTTATTCCGCTTTTGTGACCGATGATAATATATGAGCCCACCGCCATAACAAATATCATATTGAAATAAATGCAAAACTGCATTATGGGGTTATTAAGCGCTACTATTCTTTCGGCGCGGGTGAAATCATTGCGAATATCCTCTGCCGCGGCATTAAATTTTTTCTTTTCAAAATCTTCGCGCGCAAAGCCTTTAACCACACGCATAGCGCGAACATTTTCTTCTATTGACTCGTTTAGTTTATCGTATTTTTTAAACACCCTTCTGAAAGCGGGCATCGCGTATTTTGCGATTATCAAAAGCCCGAAAACAAGAAAAGGTATTACAAAAACGAATGTGCCTGCCAGTGCGCCGCCCATTATGTATGCCATAACTATTGAGAAAATAAGCATAAGCGGTGCGCGAACGGCAATTCTGATTAACATCATATACGCCGTCTGCACATTGGTTATATCCGTTGTAAGCCTTGTTACAAGACTTGAGGTTGAAAATTTATCGATATTATAAAAAGAAAACTTTTGTATCTTTTCAAAAACATCGTGCCTCACATTTTTCGCAAAACCCGCCGCCGCGTTGGCGCTTGTCATTCCCGCGATGCCGCCGCAGGCAAGCGAAGACAAAGCCATAACAAAAAGGATGGCGCCGGTTTTGAGAATTGTGCTCATTTCTATTCCCGATTGAATTCCGTTGACAAGCCTTGCCGTGATAAACGGAATAATCGCTTCTATTACAACCTCTGTGGTTATAAAAATCAGTGTCAAATAGGTGGGTTTTTTATACTCCCTGACACATTTCAAAAACTTTTTTAACATTTTGCCTCCAAAGCCATTGGAAAATCAAGTGATATTACTTATTGTTTTATTAAAATAATCGCAGGTTTTTTCTACTATGTTATCTATGGCGATTTTTTTCTCATTATCGGAAGCGTCAGATGATGCCGCGTTTAGTATATCGGCTTTTGCAACCTCCGCCCTGCCTAAAATAAGATTTACAACCTCTACCTTTTCAGCCCCTGCCGCACCTGAGAGCAGAGATGTTGCCTTTGTGGCGGAAACAACAACCTTGCCTATCGCCTTGGCGCCGTATTCTTCCGCGCTGAAATTAGCGGTTAAAACCTTTTCTTTAATGGCTTCTATAGGTGTATCGGCAGGCGCCTCGGTTTTTTCCGCTTTATTTTTTTGCAGAGCGTTTATCTGCTCTTCAAGCTCAAGGTTTTTTTCGGTGAGTTCCCGTATTTTGCCCTGCAAGGACTCTATTTGCTTAAAAAGGTTTGCGTTTTGTTCAATTATTTTCTTCTTGCGCAAGAGCTTCACCTCCATCGGTTTCCTCTTTTGTTTCCTTATTTTCTTCCGGCTTTAAATCGCCGTTTGAATTATAGTAATCGGCGCTATTGGTCGATTTATTCTTTTTGCGAAGCAGGTAGTTTACAAGAGTTGCCGCAACATAGTAGATAATGGCAAATCCCGGAACGCCGATAAGCATTCCCAAAACGCCGAATAATCCGCCGCCCAAAACAATGGCAAAAACAACCCAGAAGGTGTTAAGGCCTATGCGGTTGCCCAAAATCTTAGGCCCTAAAATATTGCCGTCAAGCGTCTGCAACAGAATAATGAATATTCCGAGATACAGTCCCTTAAGCGGGTTTACAAGCAGTACCAGAATGGTGGATGGTATGCCGCCTATCCACGGACCGAAAACGGGAATAATATTTGTAACACCGATTATGCAGGAAATAAGCAGAGCATAAGGGATACCGAGAATGCTTGTTCCTATAAAGCAGAGCACGCCGATAATCAGTGAATCAATCAGTTTTCCGTTTATAAAACCGCTGAATATTTTATGAATAGTGGCAAACCAGGAAAAGATTTTTGAAACTGTTTTATCATCAAAAACCGCATAGAAAACCTTTTTTGTCTGGTTTACAAAGGTGCGTTTTGAAAACATTAAATAGATGGAGAAAACTATGCCTATTACAAAATTCTTTAAGAAGTTTGCAACATCCAAAACACCCGATGCCACTGATGAACCAAGCTTTGTAGCAAATGAAGAAAGGTCTTCTTTAACCCATTTTTCACCGTACTCAATGGCTCTTTCGTAAATCTCTTTAAGTGTGGCATTAGACTGAACAAACTTAAGACCTTTTCTGCCGTATTCCGTCATCTTACCGGGCAGGGTTTTAACAATATCCGCAACGCTTATCGCAAATTGCGGAATAATAAGCGCCATAAAGCCGAACACTATAACGCAAAACAAAATTTCCGCCGCGAAAACGCTTAAACTGTTTGAAAGCTTAACCGCCGATTTGCCGTTTTTCATCCTCTTTCTGAAAAAAGGAATAAGCCTCGCATTTAAAAAGTTAACAACAGGGTTTATAAGATAAGCGATTACAAGCCCCATTATAACCGGCTGCAAAACATTTATCGTTTTACCAAAAAAGCCCGTTATATCGCCAAGCCTTAAAATAAGGAAGAAAAAGACTATCGCCGCCGCTATAACGCAAAAGGCGGTAAGGCCTTTATGGAAATAATCGCGTCTTGTATCTTTATCATTCTTGTTCATTTTGTATTCTCCTTAAACGCATATCTTTTAAGTGCGGTTTTTTTGAAAACATAAAGCATAAGAGTGGTGCTTACAGTCACGCCGATTAAATCGACAATAACATCCGAAACCCGCCCCGCCCTGCCGGGCACAAAGCTTTGATGAATTTCATCGCTTGCCGCATAAATAAGGCAAAAAGCATAGCTTATTGAAAGCCTTATATAAAGCGGCAAAGTTTTATAACTTATAGCGCTTAAAAACGCAAAGAAAGCCAGCACACCGTATATTGTCATGTGTGCCGCTTTTCTTATAGGTCTTTGAATAGATTTTACAATCGCCGCCCGCTCGAGTACGCTTTTATTCTTAAAACCGGGGTAAAAGATTTCGCATAGCCGAGCGGCAAAGCCGCCGCTTGTCTTTTTAGACTCTTTTGCGGGTTGCGCCGAAAAGAAGAAGATAGCGGTGGCTGTGGCGATTAAAAGTATTACCGAAACAATTCTCAGTATCGCTGTTTTTTTATCCATTTTTATAAAACACGCATAGGATTGATCCAGTAGCCGTTCTGTGTTATTCCCAAGTGCAGGTGAGGTCCTGTTGACCAACCTGTAGTACCTACATTGCCTATAACCTGACCTTTTTTCACATACTGACCGGGGGAAACATAAATTGTTGTCGCATGAGCATATGTTGCCGTATAGTGGTTGCCGTTTACGGTGCCGTGGTCTATCTGGGCATAGTTTCCATAGTTGCCGCCGCAGCCGCAACCGTACCATTTACCAAAGTTATGTGTGCAGTAGTTTGCAACATAGGTTACATAGCCGTCCCCGATAGCATAAATCGGGGTGCCCATTATTCCGCCGCCTGCAATATCTATACCGTTATGCGTACCGTTGTGAACATCATCATTGCTTGCAAATCCGGCGGAAATATAATTATAATCAGACGGCCAGCCGAAAATTCCGCTTCCTGCAAACTGGGGCGCACTGGCGCTGCCTGAGCCGCCGCCTTGAGCGCGGCGTGCCATAGCTTCTTCTTCTGCGCGTTTTTCTGCCTCCGCCTCTTCACGAAGGTTGCTCTTTTCTTCAAAGATAACGCGTGCTTCTTCCTGCCTTGCGGCTTTTGTTTCGCGTTGCTTATCAAGCTCGGCTTTTTTCTCTACAAATTCAGCCTTTAACTTTTCGTTTTCTTTGTTCTTTTCTTCAAGCAGTTTTATCTGCTCTGCAAGGTTTTCCATCACCTGCTTATCATAAGAAGAAACAGAAGATGTAAGCTGGGCGAGCTGCAAAAACTGGGAAAAACTTTCGGCGCCGAGCAGTATTTTTATACGGCTTTCGGAATTGCTCATATAAATAGAGCGCAATCTTTTACTGAAAGTCACCTTATCCTCTTCAATATCTGCCTGTGTCTTTTCAATAAGAGCATTGTTGGCATCTATTGTAGAATTTATTTCATCAATATGAGATTGGTTTTCATTGATCTGTGCATCAAGTTCTTCTACCTCTTCGGAAATGGCTTCAAGGATTGCCTTTGCATCGGCTTCTTCGCGTTTTAGCCTTTCAACCTTTTGAGATGCAGTTTCAGCGCTGACATTCATAGAGGCACTGCCAAGCGCAAAGATAAGCGAAAAGCAAAGCAGAATTGAAATAATCTTTTTAAAATTTTTCATAAATGCCCTCCTGACTTAAATAGCAGAGAACTCACTGCC
>CAMPCO010000028.1 GCA_946646305.1 uncultured Clostridia bacterium
GGATAATTCCGCTCTTTTTTTGTTAGTTTTTACCCTTCACATTTTCTTCGATCATATCCCTATTTCCATAAAGTTCAGGTTTTAGTGCCCTATTATTTTCAATCAGCCATTTTTGAGGGTTATTATTAATATATTCCCATATTATATTGTAATCATTTTGATCACGAATTATATGGTCGTAAAAACCTTTTTGCCAAACATCCTGTTTGTATATTTTGTTTATTTCTTTCTTCGCAATAGATTTGTATGTGCAAACTATATCAGATAATGTAGGGCGGGGGCTTGCTCCCGCCGGGTTTTTTATTCGTAAAATAAAATGAATATGGTCAGGCATAACAACATGTTTTTCAATTTTTATATTGTTATATCTTTTTTCTAAATCAAATAATTGTTCCTTAACAATTTTTCCGATGCCTGTTAATTTTATTTCGGCAGGAGCAAGCCCCTGCCCTACAATCTCGGAAAATATTTTCTTTCTGTTTGCCGTACAAATTGTTACATAATAAAATCCTTCGGAAGAATAATCATAATCTTTCAATCGATTTTTCTTTCTTTTCGGTAAGTTCATATTATCACCAAAACAATGTATTATAAATAATCACATTTAACAAGAAAAGGGTGGATTTTATCCACCCTTAAAATTATTTCTTCGCCTTCACATTTTCTTCGATCATCATATCTTTGATCTTCATAAGGCGCGTTGTGGTGGAGCGCTCGTTTTCATCAAGTTTCATACTGATATAACGAATGGTCTCCTCATAGCGGGGAATCATAACATGCTCAAGCGCATTAACGCGGCGCCTTGTTTTTTCTATTTCATCCGCCATAAGCTGGCAGGATTTTTCCCTTTCGGCAAGGCGAATCATATCGGGAAAAACTTCCGAAAGGGCTTTAACCGCACCATCCAGCTCGCCCGATGTGAAGGCATAACCGTATGAATAAATATCATCTTTATTATCGGTTTTGTATTCGGTTTTAAACTCGGGTATCATAACGCTCATTACATTTTTTTCGGTTACATCTATTCTTACTTCCTGTTTCGGAAGCATAAGCGCGGTGGAAAGAACCTGCGGCTGCATAACAGAACCCGCCACCGCCATATATGTGTTGGCAGATTTTATAGCCGCTTCAACCTTGAGCCTGAGGTCTAGGTTTTCCCTTACGGCATCAAGAAATTGGCGCATAAGTTCATCGCGCTTATCTTTAAGCAGTTTATGACCCCTGCGGGCGGTATTAAGTTTGCGCTTTAGGTTTGTAAGCTCCATACGGGTAGCATTAACATTTAATATCGCCACCGGTATCACCTGCCTTTAATCTTTCTTTTCGTAATGTTCGTCTAAATCTTCATCCTTAATTCGTTTGAGTTCGCTTCTGGGGAGTATTCGCAAAAGTTCCCATCCGATATCAAGGGTTTCTTCTATACTGCGTTCATTATCATAGCCTTGAGAAACATATTCTTTTTCAAATCTATCGGCAAATTTGGCATAAAGCCTGTCGATATCGGTAAGCGCCGATTCGCCCAAAATTACCATAAGTTCTTTCGCATCTTTACCTCTGGCATAAGCCGAGAAAAGCTGGTTCATAGTTCCCGAATGGTCTTTCCTGGTTTTGCCTTCGCCGATACCCTTATCTTTAAGACGGGAAAGAGACGGCAAAACATCGATAGGCGGCGTGATACCCTTGCGATAAAGCTCACGCGAAAGAATAATCTGACCTTCGGTGATATATCCCGTAAGATCGGGGATGGGGTGGGTTTTATCATCCTCGGGCATGGTGAGAATGGGTATCATGGTGATACTTCCCTCACTGCCGACCTGTCTGCCCGCGCGCTCATAGATTGAAGCGAGGTCTGTGTACATATAACCCGGATAACCGCGGCGGCCGGGAACCTCTTTTCTTGCGGCGGATACTTCGCGCAAAGCATCGGCATAGTTTGTGATATCGGTTAGAATTACCAAAACATGCATTCCCTCACTGAATGCGAGGTACTCTGCGGCGGTAAGCGCCATTTTAGGCGTTGCAATACGCTCAATGGCGGGGTCGTTTGCCAAATTTATAAAGAGAACGGTTCTGTCAATAGCGCCGGTTTCTTTAAAGCTTTCTATAAAGTAGTTCGACTCTTCAAAGGTTATACCCATAGCCGCAAAAACAACGGCAAATTTTTCATCCTTGCCGAGAACCTTTGCCTGGCGGGCAATTTGGGCGGCAAGATTTGCATGGGGCAAGCCCGAAGCCGAAAAGATGGGCAGTTTCTGTCCGCGAACGAGGGTGTTAAGACCATCTATCGCCGAAACGCCTGTTTGAATAAACTCCTGCGGGTATCTTCTCGCAACGGGGTTTATCGGAACACCGTTTACATCCATCCTCTTTTCGGGGATGATTTCAGGTCCGCCGTCAATGGGGTTGCCGAGACCGTCAAAAACACGGCCGAGCATATCCGCGGAAACACCGAGTTCCATCTGTCTTCCGGTAAAGCGAACCTTGCTGTTTGAAAGGTTTATACCTGTTGAGTTTTCAAAAAGCTGCACGAGAGCATTTGTGCCGTCTATTTCAAGAATACGACAACGCTTTGTTTCGCCGTTTTCAAGTTCGATTTCTCCGAGTTCGTTATAGGTTACACCCTCAACATCGCGCACAAGCATAAGCGGGCCTGCAACCTCTTCAATAGTTCTGTATTCCTTAGGCACTCTGAACATCTCCCTTCAAAGCGGATATTTCCTTATCGGTCTGGTTTATTACAGCCGCGAATTCATCCTTAACATTTTCTTCTTCCACATACTTAAATCTGCCTATCTTTTCTCTGACAGGAAGATTTACAATATCTTCTATATTAGCCCCCGCTTCTATTGCGGCCACACTTTTATCATAGAAGTTAAGAATAAGCTTCATCATACTGCACTGCTTATTTAGGCTTGTATAGGTATCAACCTCGTGGAAAGCCAGCTGGTGCAAAAAGTCTTCTCTTATAGAACGGGCGGTCTCCATTTTAAGGCGGTCGCCTGCGGAAAGCGCATCCATACCTACAAGCTTAACTATTTCATCAAGCTCGGCTTCCTCCTGCAAGAGCGCCATCATACGAGAGCGCAAATTCATCCAGTCTTTATCGACATTCTCACGGAACCAATCGCCCAAAAGGTCAAGATAAAGCGAATAACTTGTAAGCCAGTTTATCGCGGGGAAATGGCGCTTGTAAGCAAGATTTGCATCAAGCCCCCAGAAAACCTTAACTATACGCAGTGTTGCCTGGGAAACAGGCTCGGAAATATCACCGCCGGGAGGCGATACCGCGCCGATAACCGAAAGCGAGCCTTCCTCCGCCTTGCTTCCGTTTACTATAACACGGCCCGCACGCTCATAAAACTGCGCCAGGCGGCTGCCCAAATATGCGGGATAACCCTCTTCACCGGGCATTTCTTCAAGACGGCCGGACATCTCGCGCAAAGCCTCTGCCCAGCGGGAGGTGGAGTCCGCCATAAGCGCTACCGAATAACCCATATCGCGGAAATATTCGGCTATTGTAATGCCGGTATAGATAGAAGCTTCACGGGCGGCAACCGGCATATCGGATGTGTTTGCGATAAGTACGGTGCGCTCCATAAGCGATTTGCCCGTATGCGGGTCGATAAGCTCGGGGAACTCGTTTAGAACATCGGTCATTTCGTTTCCGCGTTCACCGCAACCGATATAAACAACTATATCGGCTTCCGCCCATTTGGCAAGCTGGTGCTGGGTAACGGTTTTTCCGCTTCCGAAAGGTCCCGGAATTGCCGCAACGCCGCCTTTTGCTATCGGGAACATACAGTCAACCACGCGCTGTCCCGTTATAAGCGGCTTATCGGGGGATAACTTTTCCGCATAAGGTCTGCCGCGGCGAACCGGCCATTTTTGCATAAGGGTGATTTCGGTTTTGCCCTTTTCGGTATCTAAAATGCAAACCGTTTCATCCACCGAAAATTCGCCCGATTTAATCTCCGCAACGGTGCCGCTTATTCCGTTTGGCACCATTATTTTATGGCGAACGATATCGGTTTCGTTTACAAAGCCGACCTCATCGCCCGAAACGACACTGTCGCCCACATTAACGGTCGGCTCGAATGCCCATTTTTTATTTCTTTTAAGGGATGATACCTCAACGCCGCGATGCAGGTTTGTTCCCGCAACCTCCATAATGGAATCAAGCGGGCGCTGAATACCATCGAATATACTTCCTATAAGGCCGGGTCCGAGTTCAACACTCATAGGCTCGCCGGTAGATTCAACCGGTTCCCCTGTTCCGAGCCCGGAGGTTTCTTCATAAACCTGAATAGAAGCCCTGTCGCCGTGCATTTCTATAATTTCGCCTATAAGTCGCTTATCGCTTACGCGAACCACATCGAACATATTGGCGTCTCTCATACCTTCGGCTATTACAAGTGGGCCTGAAATTTTTACAATTTTTCCTTTGCTCATTATATTGCCTCGCTTCTTTTATTACAGAATATCGGAGCCTACCGCCTTTTCAACAAAGCGGTGAACACTATTTACACCTTCGCCGGTATTACCGTTTACACCGGGAATAAGGATGATTGCGGGAATACTTGCGCTGCGGTATTTTTCCATCTGGGGGCGAACCGCTTCCGCCATATTTTCGGTAACATATATTACCGCATATCCGCCGGCGGCGAGTTTATCCACCGTTTCTCCTGCGGTTTCCTTTGTGACCTCTGCCACATATAAGCCCACAGCCGCAAAGCCGTAAATGCTTTCTCTGTCGCCTACTACTGCCGCTTTAAACATCGGATAAACACATCCTTTCCATCGCGGTTTGTGCAACGCCCATACTCTTACAGGTTGCCGCTATTCTGATATTTTTAATCTCGTTTTCCCTCTTAAAGCCATAGGCGATAAGCGGCTCAATATCAAAGTTTATAAACAATGCTTCCTGCATTATTTTAAGGACCCTGCCGTCATACCACTTTTCAAATTCATAAACCGAATTTTTAAGAGCCGCGGCGGCTTCCGTATAACCCGCCGAGCCTATAAAGGAGATAACCTCTTCTTCGCCCTTTCTTGCCGCGCGGGTAAGCCCTGTTTTATCAAGGTCCGCACTGCCGCAAAGCGCCTTTTCAAAGAAATCATCACCCTTGCCCGTTTTAGCGCCGCGAACGGCGGTTTTTATATCGCCGGCGGTAACTGTGGCAAGGCAGTATTCCTTTATCATTTCGCTATCTGTTTGAAGGGCTAAATTTTCAAACTCTTTAAGGGTATATTTATCGATTATAACATCGGCTGTCTGCCCGTCGCCCGATGTTACAAGAACATCGTATGCTTCGGCTGCCGCTTCCGCCATAAAACCGGGCAAAAGGTCATATTTCTTTTCGCTCACGGCTTCCTTTATTGTATCTATGGAAACCTCGGCGGGACTTAACATATTATCATCGCCCGAAACCGAGCCGTAATACGCTTTTATTGCGGTTTTAAGATTGTGATAATCGTTTTTAATGGTAAAAACCTTTATTTCTTTTCTATCTCCCGCAAGGTCTTTTAAAAGGAGATAATCGTTTTCGCGACTAAAATCCAAAACATCCTGCAGGGTTTTTGCGTTTTCGCCGATTTCATATCTGTGCGCCGCTAAAAGATCGAAAACATCGCTTGTGTTTTCAAGGGAAAGCAGCTGCTCATAGTGGCTACGAAGAAGCAAACTGTTTTCAAACGATCTTATCTTGGCAACCGCAAAAGCTAAACTTTTTTCACTCATAAGCGGTAACCCCTTACTTCGCAAAAAGAATTTGCGCTATTTTATCTTTAAGTGCATCTTCTTTGGAATTTATAATCGCATCAAAACTGCAATTTTCTTCTATATCACCATAGCGAAGAACAAAGCCGTTCTTTATATTCACCGCTTCGCCGAGATTTAGCGCGGCGCCCTCTTTTTTAAGGGTTTTATTTATTCCCGCAATAAAATCATCGGGCAATCGCTTTAAATCATCTGCGCTAAAATGAATTGTTCCCTCTTTGCCTTTGTGGAAATTCGATAAAACAATCTTTTCCAAAACGGCAAAATATTCCTCTGCCGTAAGACGGCTTAAGGAAACGGGAATATCGGCTATAATCTCGCGCACCTGTTCTGATTTGAATTTAAGTATTTCTCTCAGTCTTTCAGACTCTGCGGCGGAAGCGGAGGTTTCAAGCAAAGCCTTGCATTTGCGCTCTGTTTCTTCTTCTGCTCTTTTTGTTTCGGCTTTTGCCTTGTTTTCCGCTTCAAGTTTTATTTCTTCGGCCTTTTGCTTTGCGGCGGCGATTATTTCTGCGCCTCGGGTTTCGGCCTTTTGCTTTATTGCAAGAACAATTTCTTCTAAACCGTTCATACTAAAACTCCTGATTGTTTAAGATTTAACTTAAACCGCTATATTGTAAACTATAAGAATGGAAACAAGAAGGGCAAGAATGGCATAGGTTTCAACCATAGCCGCCATAATAACACCCTTACTGCTCTGTTCCGGCTTTTTGGCAACAATGCCTACGCCCGCCGCGGCGGTTTTGCCCTGGGCAATACCCGAGAAAAGACCTACTATACCGATAGGCATACCGGAAGCTAAGAACATAAGCCCCTGCGGAACGGTAAGAGCCGCGGGAGTTCCGCCCAAAACGCCGATACGGCTTAAGAGCAATACTGCTATAAGCAAGCCGTAAAGTCCCTGTGTGCCGGGGAGAAGCTGGAGAATAAGTACCTTGCTGAACTTTGAAGGGTCTACCGATACAACACCCGATGCCGCCTCACCTACAAGTCCTACACCCTTTGCCGAACCGATACCCGCAAACAATGCGGCAACAACCGCACCCATAATTGCCAAAGCCAAACCTAAATTACTCATTGATATTTTCCTCCTTGAATTTTATATACTTTGTTTTAGTTCCAAATGGTTCAAATGCCCTGCCGCCGCCTTCATAAAATTTTGAAAACAGCTCTACAAACTGCAATCGGTCGGTATGAACATAAGCGCCAAGCAGGTTTATACCGAGGTTTGCAACATGGCCTATTATAAAGACCACTATAAGCATTATCGCCTTAACTACAGGATTTGAAGGCATTGTTCCGATAAGGTTTATAACACTCGCGATACTTCCCGTTGCAAGGCCCAATGCCAAAAGTCTTGAATAGGAAAGAATATCGCTTAAATATCCGGTTGCCATATTATAAAGTCCGTAAAGGCCGCCGAATATTCGCATAATAAATGATTTTGATGTTCTGCCTGCGGTGAGTACAACAAGCACTACACCCACTATTGCCATATATCCGCCTATTTTTGTGAGAATGGCGGGAACGGATACTAAAATACCCGCGGCAATCGGCGCAACGCCCAAAATGGTGATATAAACGGGTATCACCTCGCAAACGGCATCCCATTTTTTGCCCTGTCTCCAAAGGTTATAAAAGTTTGCGCCAAGACCTAAGAACAAATGGCAAATGCCAAGCGCAAAGGAAAAGAGCAAAAGCTTAATCGGGTTATCAAGCGGTTCAAACCAAAGCGCGGTGGTTTTTATTGTTTTGCCGAAAAATTCGCGGGCGACAACCTGCGCTATATCGCCAAACCAGCTGCCGAAAAGCGCACCCCAGAACACGGTGGATATTCCGCAGTATAAAAACATCTTCATTGTTTTTCGCATTTTGGTTTCAAGGTTAAATTTTTTAAGCGCTATTGCGGTAAAGATTACCATAACCACGCCATACCCCGCATCGGATAACATCATACCGAAAAAGAGATAATAGAAAAAGGACATAACGGGTGTCGGGTCCAAATCTTTTTTACCCGGCAGAGCATACATTTCGGTTATGCCCTCTACCGGCTCGGAAAACTTGCTGTTTTCAAGAAGAACGGGAGTATCATCATCCTCAGCAGTATCCGTAAGCGATATGGCAACCGAGAACTTTGCTTCGAGCTCGCGTATTAGCCCCGCGGCATATTTTTCGGGGATGTAGCCCGAAATGATAACCGTTTCGCGGGTCATCGCAAGCTTTGAGATTTGCTCGTATTTTTCTTCCCTTACCGCAAGATAATCTATAAGGAATTCAAAATCGCGGCGGTTTACCGATAGCTTTTCGATTTCCTTTTTGCAAAGTTCGATTTCCTTTTCGCAATCGGCAATCTCAGCTTTAAGCTCTTCCGTTTTTTCTTTCGGGGTAAGCTCGCTTACATCCGAAACAGAGGAAAAGCCCATTTCCGATAAAGCCTTTTGGCATTCTTCCTTTTGTTCCTTTAAAAAGATTACCGCTATGTTTGTTTGCTGTTTTAAGCCTTCAACAACCTCTGCATAAGCGCCGGCAGGCAACTGCTCGTTTATATAATCCGCAGTCATACTCTCGGGAATACTGCCGAAAAGCATTGCCGTTTCCCGCGTACCCGAAAAAGCGGTTGCAACATCGAGAGAAAGCCAGCTTGAAAGCATATCAATACTAAGCGAGCATTTTGCCGCGTGGGCTTTAAGCTCTGCAATTTTTTTGTGACTTGCGAGAACTTCTTCCGCCTGATCTAAAATATGCTCATATTCGGAAGCCTTTTTACCGAAAGCGTGCTTTTCAATCGCGCGCTTTCCCTTAAAGCTATCAAGCAGTCCCACCTTTTCGGGGGCTACCGTGTTGATAATTTCAAGGGCTTGCTCCGTTTTTGATTTTTCTTTTTCAAAAAGGGAAACAAAGTAAGAGG
This sequence comes from uncultured Clostridia bacterium, assembly GCA_946646305.1. Taxonomy (GTDB): domain Bacteria; phylum Bacillota; class Clostridia; order Oscillospirales; family Acutalibacteraceae; genus UBA737. Next base: position 8,685 of record CAMPCO010000028.1, read on the forward strand.
TGTTGTATTCAACAAGACTGTCATCACTTATATTGCAAAGCTCCACAATCTGCCGCCTTTGAAGACGCTCGATTATGCGTTTTGAGTCTTCGCTTAAAGCGATGATTTCTATCTTTTGCATTTTAAGTTTTGCCGTAATATCACCTTATTTCCGTTTGTAGTTCAAAAAGATTTATTCCATAAAAAGATTTAATGCTTCCTTTTTTGCCTGCGGAATTTTATCCTTTATATCAGCCGCGAGTTTTTCTGTTTCCTCTGCGGCTTTTGCTTTAATATCTGCCGCGGTTTTAGCCGCCTGAGATGCGGCGGCGGAAAGTTTTTCATCCATCTTTTTTTGAGATTTTATTCTTGCGGCATTTATCGATTTTTCGCCGTCCTCTTTGGCTTTTTCCAGAATACCTGCCGCCTCTTTTTTTGCGTTTTCGATAAGCTCGGCGGCGCGGTTTTCTGCTTCCATTACCGTTTTTACAGAGTCGGAAACCATTTTATTACCTCCCTTGGTGGGGTGATGATTTTTGTTAAAAAATTAACAGTATATATTATTACACAGCAGACCCGAAAAATCAAGGGTCTGCTTTTAATATTTACAAAAAATTTATATAATACATTTTCTCGGGCATTTTTCTTTGCAGGTTCCGCAACCGTTGCAAAGAGTTGCATCGATAACGGCTAAGTTGTTAACAACCTTTACCGCGCCCACAGGGCAGTTCTTTTCGCATATTCCGCAACCGATACAGGAAACCGCGCAAGCCTTTGCAACCGCGCCGCCGCGCTTGCAGTTTGAGCAATTAACCCTTGCCAAGCTGTTTTCGGGTATCAGTTTAATCAGGTGTTTCGGGCAGGTGTCGACACAAACACCGCACGCCATGCAAACGTTTTCATCTATAACCGGTCTGCCATCTTTCATGGAAATAGCGCCGAAAGGACATTCTTTTACACAATCGCCATAACCCATGCAACCATATTCGCAATCGAGCGGGCCGCCGATTGTAAGCGCCGCCGCGGCACAACCGGGCATACCGTCATAATAAAACTTTTTGGTGGTGTTTTCATCATTGCCGCCGCAGGCGATAAAAGCGATTTTCTTTTCGGTTTCAATCTCAACGCCGAGTATTTCGGATAATGCCTTTGCCGCCGTTTCACCACCGGGGGCGCATTTGTCGGGTTTTGCTTCACCGGCGGCTATTGCCGCGGCATAGCCATCGCAACCCGAATATCCGCAGGCGCCGCAGTTGGCACCGGGCAGGCATTCACGAATTTTTTCGGTTTTTTCATCGCTCGGCACTGCCATAAACTTTGAAGCAAAGGCGAGCAGCAATCCCGCAAAAACGCCTATTGCAACAACAATAATAATAGGAATAAGTATCTGCATAGCTTAACCTCCTATTCCGGCAAAGCCTAAGAATGAAAGGGAGCAAAGCGCCGCCGCAACAAGGGTTATCGGCAGTCCTTTCATAAACTCGGGCACATCCGCCGTTTCAAGCCGCTGGCGAATACCTGCAAACAAAACCATCGCAAGCATAAAGCCAAGACCCGCGGAGAGTGCATTTGTAAGCGAGAAAAGATAAAGTTTACCGAAAGAATATGCGTTTACATCAAAATCGGTAACATTGAGCATTGTAATACCAAGAACAGCGCAGTTTGTAGTTATAAGCGGCAGATAAATACCAAGCGCATTGTAAATGGGTTTGATATATTTTTTGAGGAAAATTTCAATAAACTGAACTATTGCCGCTATTACAAGAATAAACACAACCGTTTCAAGATATTCAAAATCAGGTCTTAAAAGGAAATAGAATATCGGGTAGGTAACCGCCGTGGCAATAATCATAACAAGGGTTACCGCGATAGACATTGAAAAAGCGGTGTTTACCTTTTTGGATACGCCGAGGAACGGACAGATACCCAAAAACTTTGAAAGCACCATATTGTTGGTAAGAAGACCTGCAAGGATAATGGAAACAATCATTGTTGTGGTTTTCATAAATTACTCGGCCTCCTTTGCTTCATCACAGCCGTTGCCGGCATTTTCGCAAGAGTCCTTTGCGGGGCAGTTTTCACAACCCATTTTTTCAACAATCGGTTTGCCGCGGCGCTTGGCTATCGCATTGGAAGCGGCAACCAGCATACCGAAGACAAAGAAACCGCCCGGAGGAAGCAGGAAGATTATCATCGGGTCGATAACCTTTGCGGTTATCGGGAGGGAGAATAATGTTCCCGCGCCTAAAAATTCTCTTATGGCGCCCATAAGGGTGAGAACCGCGGTAAAGCCTATTCCCATTCCGAGCCCGTCAAGAACACTCGGAACAAATGAGTTTTTAGAAGCAAACATTTCAGCGCGCGCCAAAATGATACAGTTTACAACTATAAGCGGCAAATAAATGCCGAGCGCGGTATCAATGGTGGGCAAAAATGCCTTTACAAGCATTTGAACAACACTTACAAAGCCCGCGATAATTGTGATAAACGCGGGAATGCGCACCTTTTCGGGAATAACATTTCTAAGCAGAGATATTACCGCGTTTGAACAAACAAGAACTATCGTTGCGGCAATACCCATTCCGACACCGTTTTTGGCGGCGGTTGTAACCGCCAAAGTGGGGCAGGTGCCGAGCACAAGCCTCAAGGTCGGGTTTTCGCGCAAAAGACCATTTGTAAAAACATTCCATTTTGACTGTTTCATGCGTTTCGCCCTCCTTTATTCTTTATCTGCCGAAGCACTGTCGGCAGTGGTATCGGTTTCTTTAATTATTTCGTTTGCGAGAGTTGTGGCTTTGTTTACCGCCTTTACAGCCGCGCGGGAAGAAATTGTCGCGCTTGCCACCGCATCAATCTGGGTGTCCCCTGTGGCGGTGCCGTTTTTAACTGCGGTAAGCTCGCCCGATTTATCTTTAAACTGGTCTGTAAAACCTTTTTCGGCAGTGTTTTGACCAAGGCCCGGGGTTTCATTTGAAACATCTATCATTTCAAGCGCCTTGATACTGCCATCGGTATTAACGGCTACCATTGCGGTGATTGTTCCGCCGTAGCCCTTTTCATCTATTTTAAAAATATAGCCTTGCGTTTCGCCATCCTTTATTGCTTGACTGTATTCATAGCGAACGCCTTCATATTCTATTGTTTCGGACTTGTATTCATCCGCCGAAATAAGCCTTGACTGCGCCGCTTTTTCTTTTTTCGCGTTAAGCTTCTCAATTCTTTTATTTGTTATGGCGTTTGTTCCGCTTAGCGCCGCCGTTATTACAAGGCAGATAAGGAACATTATAACGGTGGGGTAAACAATCGCAAGGGCTTTAAACTTTTTAAAAAATTCTTTTATTTTGCTCATTGCTTTTTACCCTCCTTTACATAACCGAAGGGCTTTGCCGTTGTGATGGTGTTTATATGCGGAGTTAAAATATTCATAAGAATTATCGCATAGGAAACACCCTCGGGCAAAGAGCCGAATTTTCTTATGACCGCGGTTATAATGCCGCAGGCAACGCCGTAAATCACCTTGCCCCAGTTGGTGGTGGGGCTGGTTACATAGTCGGTCGCCATAAATATAGCGCCGAGCATAACGCCGCCCGAAAGAATTGCATATATTCCGTCACCGCCGAAAGCATAGGTAAACAGAGCGGTGGCGCCTATAAAGCAAACGGGAATTATCGGGGAGATAACCCGCCTTACAACAAGATAAATACCGCCCACAAGGAGCAAAAACGCCGATGTTTCACCGATAGAGCCTGAATGCATACCGAAAAACAAGTTTTTATAAGATACGGCTTTTGATGCCTCAAGGGCAATCGGTGTGGCGCTTGAAACGGTATGAACAAGCGGCTCGTGGAAGGTGGTCATAAATGCGGGGAAGGATACCATAAGTATTATTCTCGCGCCCATTGCGGGGTTTACAAAGTTGTGACCGAGGCCGCCGAACATCTGCTTTACAACAATTATCGCGGCAATACTGCCGATAATCGCCACCCAAACGGGAACGCCCGTGGGAAGATTTATTCCGAGAATAAGTCCCGTAACAACCGCCGAAAGGTCGCCTATTGTTTGCGGCTTTTTGAGGATAACATTCCAAACCGCTTCCGCCGCAACGCATGTAGCGATACAAACTGTCACTAGCAAAACGGCTTTAAGGCCGAACAAAGCGCAGCCGAATATCGTGGCAGGCAACAGCGCGATTATAACATCAAGCATAATGCCCGCGGTGGTATCAAAATGCCTTATATGAGGTGAAGTGGATACAGATAATTTATTTTGCATTACTTCTTCCCCCTTAGAATTTGTTTTGAAATACGCATAACCTCTGTAAGCGGTCGTTTTGCGGGGCAAACATAAGCACAACTGCCGCATTCCATACAGTAATTGACATTAAGGCCCTCAAGGTTTTCTTTAAGTCCCGCATTATATGCCGCTTCAACCTTTTGCGGATAAAGATGCATAGGACACGCCGCCGCACATCTGCCGCAACGAATACAGTTGGTGGTTTTGCGCGGCTTTCTCGGTTTCATAACAAGAATTGCATTGTTCCGCTTTTCCACAACCGATTCGGGGCTTAAAACGGGAGCACCCATCATAGGTCCGCCCATTATTATGCGGTCCGCCGTTTCATCAATGCCGCCTACAAACTCCAAAACATCTTTTATCGGTGTGCCGATTGCAACATAGATGTTTTTAGGCTCGCTCACTGCACTGCCGTCAACCGTTATGCGCTTTCTGACAAGCGGCATACCTGTTTTTATAAAACGGTAAAGTGTGCCGACACTGGTAACATTCATTACAATGCAACCTACCGCGCTCGGCAATGCGCCGCCGGGAAGTTTTCTGCCGGTTGCAGAATAGATTATCGCCTTTTCAGCGCCCTGCGGGTAGCTTGAAGGCAGGCGCATAACATTGACCGTGCCATCGGCATCTTTATGATTTTTAACAAGCTCCGCTATCTTTTCTATTGCGGCGGGTTTGTTGCTTTCTATTCCGATAACCGCCTTTTCAATATTTAAAAGCTTTTTGATAAGATAAACGCCCTCTACAACATCTTCGGCATTTTCTATAAGCTCGCGAAAATCGGAGGTTATGTAAGGCTCACACTCGGCGCCGTTTATAACCAGGGTATCGATAACGGTGCCTTTTGGCGGGGAAAGTTTTACCCCTGTCGGGAAGCCCGCGCCGCCAAGCCCCACAAGGCCGCATTCGGTTGCCGCCTCGGTCAAAGCCTTTGCGCTTCTTACCGTTCTCTTTTTAAGCCCGGGATCGGGTTTCATTTCACCATCGGACGCTATGACAGCAACATTAATATCCCTGCCGCCCATACTGCGAACAATAATATCTTCAACAACACCCGAAACGCTTGAATGAACAGGTGCGCTGACTGGCCCTGCCGCTTCACCGATAACAGTGCCCACATAAACACTGTCACCCTTTTTAACGCAAGCGGCGGCGTGCGCACCGATATGCTGAGACATGGGGATAAAAACCTTTTCGGGCGGTGGCATAATGACCGTTTCAAAATTTTCGGCATTTTTTTGATGGTCAAGATGAATTCCGCCGCGAAGCTTTTTGAAAGGACGCAATACACTGCGCGCTGATTTCATATATTTAGCCTCCCGTTTTTTCATATCAAATGTATTATACAATAAAATTTACATATTAGCAATATATTTATATATACAAAAAAAGATGAGAAAAAATCTCATCTTTTTTACTTACTGTTTCATTTTTTTAAGTTGCCTTACATCCTGCCCCAAAAAGGCTTTTGCGGTATATTCCCCTATAAGTCTTGAAGAAACGCGAGGCGAATATTTTTCCTCTATCTGCCCCATGGAAAGGTTTGTGTTTATTATGGTGGGCTTTGCCATATTTATTCGTGTGTTGATTATATTGTAAACAACACTTTGAACATAGGGGGAAACAAACTCGCCGCCGAGGTCATCGATTATAAGCAAATCGCAATTAACGGCATTTTCATAGGTTTTGTTTATATGCAGTGAAAAATGCTCGGTTTCAATTTCCGAAAAAAGGTTATAGGCGGGGCTATATAAAACATTAAAGCCTTGCTTTACTACCTCTTTTGCTATCGCGAGGGAAAGATGGGTTTTGCCAAGACCCGTATTGCCCATAAAAAGCAGATTGCCGACAGACTTTTTACCAAAATCGGCGGCAAAATCTTTTGCAAGATTTAAAATATTTTTCATTCTTTTGTTTGCCTTTTCATCGGTGTAAAAATCAAGGCTGAATGAAGAAAAATCGCTTTCTTTTGCGGGAGAAACCTTATAAAGGTCAGCAAGCATAATCTCGCCTGCCGCCCCTTTCACGCAGTCGCAGATTTCGCCGTTTTGGAAGCCCGTGTCATTACATTTTTCGCAGGTATACTTTATTCCCTCAACACCTGCTTTTT
>CAMPCO010000029.1 GCA_946646305.1 uncultured Clostridia bacterium
TTTATTCCATATCAATTTCCATCTGGGTTTTCCATTTGTGCTCATATTCTTTAAGCTTGTTCTTAATTCTGTCAACCGGGTCAAGAAGCTTGCTGATTGAATTATCTTTATTAAGAGTATCTACAAGCAAGGCTATGTATTTTGCCATATTAACACTGCAATACCACTCGCGGGAGAGAAGCTCAGGCGACTGATAGATAAGGTTTGTTGTAAACACCTTGGAAATAAGGCCGTTTTCATAATATTCATCAAACTTTTCAAGTCCTTCTACAAACAAGCCGAAGGTTGAGAAGATGAATATTCTGCCGGCGCCCATCTTTTTGAGAATTTTTGCGATATCAAGCATACTGTCGCCGCTTGAAATCATATCATCAACCAAAATAAGGTCTTTGCCGGTTATATCCGAGCCCAAAAATTCATGTGCTACGATGGGGTTTCTGCCGTTTACTATCTTTGAATAATCTCTTCTTTTGTAGAACATACCGAGGTCAAGCCCTAAAACAGATGAATAGTAGATACATCTGCCCATACCGCCTTCATCGGGGGAAACGATTATGGTGTGGTCGCGGTCAAGCTTAATATCGTCAACCTCTTTAAGCAAAGCCTTTATCATCTGATAAGCGGCTTGTACATTATCAAAGCCATCAAGCGGGATAGCATTGTTAACACGGGGGTCATGCGCATCAAAGGTAATTATGTTTTTAACGCCCATTGAAACGAGTTCCTGCAGCGCCATTGCGCAGTCCATAGACTCGCGGGTGGTTCTGCGGTGCTGACGGCCTTCATAAAGCATAGGCATAATAACGGTAATTCTTCTCGCCTTGCCGCCAAATGCCGCAATAACGCGCTTTAAATCCTGAAAATGATCATCGGGGCTCATGGGAACGCTTCTGCCGTACATTTTGTACTCAACACTGTAATTAAAGCAATCGCAGATGATAAAGGCATCAAGGCCTCTGGCAGTATGATTTAAAACCGCTTTGGCTTCGCCGGTACCGAAACGGGGGCAGCTGGGTTCGATAACAAAGGTTTCATCATCCTTTGCATCGCGCCACTCTTTAAGATAATAATCAACCTTTGAAGATATATCCTCACACCCGCGCATACTTATAATCGCCAAGTCGCCATAAGGCGTATGTTTAAATTCAACAGAAGACATAATATACCCCTTTACACAATATTTATTTTTCCTTACATCAATAATAACACATTTCGACAACAAAAAAAAGACTTTTTCTTTCATTTTTTAAATATTTTTTTAATTGTATAAAAGCCCAAATTTATAACTTATGATTGATATTATTTTATATATTTGATATAATAAAATAAATTATTATGTCTTTTAGGAGGGTTTTTATGCCTACAGTAACACTTTTAGCCTATACTCCCGACCCGGCAAGAACGGTTGCCTGCGCCGCAAAGTTATGTTACAGCTCATCAAGCATAAACGATTTAAGAGAGGGACTTACAGACGAAAAGGTTAAGTCTTTTGTGGAAATGCTTTCTGACCTTGGTCACGCAAGCCCCATTGAGCATGCTTCCTTCACCTTTGGTATTGAGGGGGTTTCAAGATCGCTTTTGGCTCAGATAACCCGCCACCGCATTGCTTCGTTTTCGGTTAAAAGCCAGCGCTATGTAAGCGAAGGCGGCTTTGAATATGTAACCCCGCCCGAAATCGCAAACGACCCCGAAGCGCTTAAAATATTTGAAAAATCTATGGCGGATGCGCAAAAATCTTATGATGCGCTTACCGATATTTTAAAAGAAAAGCATAAAAAGACCTTTTTGGCAGAGGGCAAGGATGAAAAGACCGCAAACCGTATGGCGCAGAAAAAAGCCATTGAGGATGCGCGCTTTGTTCTGCCGAATGCCTGCGAAACAAAGATGGTTGTTACTATGAACACCCGCTCGCTTCTCAATTTCTTCTCTCTTCGTTGCTGCAACCGTGCGCAATGGGAAATAAGAGAGGTTGCAAACCTTATGCTTAAACTTGCATACAGCGTAGCCCCCGAGCTTTTCAAATCTGCCGGCCCTGCTTGTGTCAGAGGCAAATGCAGTGAAGGCTCGATGTCCTGCGGCAAGGCGGCAGAGGTTAAAAAGTTTTATGAGGAACTGAAAAAATAATGGGAAAACTTATTGTTATCGAAGGACTTGACGGAAGCGGAAAGTCTACCCAGCTTGATATTCTTTGCGAAAATCTTAAAAAGCAAAACAGAGATATAAGGCGGGTTTCTTTCCCCGATTATGACAGTAATTCAAGCGCGCTTGTAAAGATGTATTTAGGCGGGGAATTCGGCTCTCACCCCGGGGATGTAAACCCATACGCCGCTTCCCTTTTCTATGCCGTTGACAGATATGCCTCCTATAAAACCGACTGGGGCAAGTTTTATGAAAACGGCGGTGTTGTAATCTCGGGAAGATATACAACATCTAACGCCATTCACCAAACCTCTAAAATGGGAGAGGACAAATGGCAGGGCTTCCTCAGTTGGCTTTATGACCTTGAATACAAAAAGGTTGCTATTCCGAAGCCCGACCTTGTGATTTTCCTCGATATGCCGATATCGGTTTCCCAAAAACTGCTTAAAAACCGTTACGGCGGCGATGAAAACAAAAAGGATATTCACGAAAGCGATGTCGCTTATCTTGAAGCCTGCCGAAAGGCGGCAAGATTTGTGGCCCATTATTCGGGCTTTGAGGTTATTTCCTGCGCCACAGAGGATGGAAACCCGAGAACGATTGAAGACATAAGCGAAGAAATACTTAAAAAGGTTACAGGTGTTTTATAATGGTATATATTTTTTTGGCGGATGGTTTTGAAGAGACCGAAGCATTGCTCCCGCTCGATATTCTGCGCCGCGGCGGTGTAGAGGTTAAAACGGTGGGAGTTACGGGCAAAACTGTTACGGGCGCTCATAATATTAGTGTTATAGCTGATTTAGCAGCGGAAGAGACCGACAAAAACAGCATAGAGGCTATTATTCTGCCGGGCGGTATGCCGGGAACTTTAAATCTTGAAAAATCTTCTTTGGTGCAAGATTTTATCGATTATGCCGCAAGGGAAAATCTGCTTATCTGCGCCATTTGTGCGGCGCCATCCATTTTAGGTCACAAAGGGCTTACAAAGGGCAAAACCGCCGTTTGTTACCCCGGAATGGAAGCGCACCTTGAGGGGGCTATTATCGGAAATACGCTTTCTGTGACCGATGGCAACCTCATAACAGGAAAAGGCCCCGGAGCGGCGGCTCCTTTCGGTTTTGCAATTCTCGAAAAACTAAAGGGCAAGGAAACAAGTCTAAAAGTTCAAAACGAAATGTGTTTTAAAGGATAAAAGAATGGATAAAAACGGATTTGAAATAGATAAGGAAATTTTCGCAGAGCTTCCCGATGTTCCAAGGAAAGAGGAAGAACCGATAAAAGAAAAAGCGGAAAAGCCTAAAAAAGAAAAAAAGAAAAAACAAAGCCGCGGCACTAAAAAAAGCCTTATAGTTGTGCTTTTAATAGTTGTGATATCGGTGCTTATTGCGGGCTTTGCCATTGTGGCGGGGGCTGATTATTTAGGCATCGGTTTCGGCAGGGGCAAGCCCTGTGTTATGGAGATTGATGAAGGCTCCTCAACCGCGCAGATAGCCGAAGCGCTTAAAGAAACAGGCACGATTAAAATGCCGCTTTTGTTCCGCCTTTATTCTAAAATCAAGCATTATGACAGTCTTTATAAATACGGCGTTTTCACCTTCAATAACGAGCTCGGTTATGAGGGCATAGCCGATATGCTTATGGAGGGCGGCGCCAAAGCCAATACAAAAACGGTTACAATACCCGAAATGGCATCGGTTGATGATATTGCCGAAATTTTAGAAAAAAACGGCATCTGCGAAAAGGAAGATTTTATAAACGAGGTTCAAAACGGAAACTTTGAATATGATTTTGTAAAAGATATTCCCGAAAACGAGGTTTATTACCGCCTTGAGGGGTATCTTTTCCCCGATACTTACAGTATGTATGTCTGCGAAAAATCTGCCGATGGGGCGCATCTTGCGATAAACACCATGCTTTCCACTTTGGCGGAAAAGATAGAAGCCATAAAGGCTGATATTGATAAGAGCGACTATTCTTTCCATGAGATAATGACCATGGCTTCAATAGTTGAGCTTGAGTCCGGCGGAAGCCCCGATGAAATGGCAAAGGTTGCCGCGGTTTTCTACAACCGACTAAACAGCGATGACTTTGCGACACTCGGCTCCTCCCCCACCAAAAAATATCCCCACGGCAACGGCAGGTACGATACCTATACCTGTATAGGTCTGCCGCCCGGTCCGCTTTGCTCACCGAGTTTTAACTCGATAAAAGCGGCAGTAAGCCCCGAAAAGGACTTTGATTACTATTACTTTGTTACCGATAAACAAATGAAATTCTATTACAGAAAAACATTAGAAGAACACAACGCGATAATCGCGAAACTTAAAGCGGAAGATAACTGGATATATGAATACTTTGACTGAAAAAATAAAAGTACCCGAGCTGCTCTGCCCCGCGGGTGATTTAACAAGGCTTAAAACCGCCGTTGATTTCGGCGCGGATGCCGTTTATATCGCGGGGGAAGAGTTCGGTATGCGCACTGCACCTCAAAACTTTACAAGGGATGACCTTGTAAAGGCGGTGGAATATGCCCATAAAAGGGGCGTTAAAATTCATATAACCTGCAATACCCTGCCGCACGAGGATGAACTACCCCGCCTGCCCGATTTTTTAAGGTTTATAAACGAAATCGGCGCCGATGCAATAATCGCTTCCGATATGGGGGTTATCGACCTTATCGGAAAATATGCCAAGGATACCGACCTTCATATCTCGGTGCAATCGGGAATTGTTAATTCCGCGGCGGCAAACACCTTTTACAATATGGGTGCCAAGCGGGTTGTTTTGGCGCGCGAATTATCGCTTTCGGAAATAAAGGAAATAAGGCAAAATATACCAAAGACCCTGGAAATTGAGTCTTTTGTGCACGGGGCTATGTGTATTTCCTCATCGGCAAGATGTCTGCTTTCAAGCTATATGACCGGGCGGGATGCAAACCGCGGCGACTGCGCGCAACCCTGCCGCTGGAGTTATTCGCTTATGGAAGCCACAAGACCCGGGCAGTTTTATGATATAACCGAGGATAGCAAGGGCACCTATATTCTTAATGCAAATGATTTATGTATGGCGCCATACCTCGATAAAATGGCGGCGGCGGGAATTGACAGTTTAAAAATTGAAGGCCGCGCCAAAACCGATTATTATGTTGCGGTTACAACCAATGCTTACCGCGGTGCGCTTGATAGCCTTAAAAACTGCGGCGGTGACACTTGGACCTGCCCCGAATGGGTGACCGAAGAGCTTAATAAAATAAGCCACCGCACCTATTCAACCGGCTTTTATTTCGGCAAACCCCAAAACGCGCAGACCTACAAGGATGCGGGGTATATCCGCGATTGGGCGCTTGCCGCAACGGTTTTAGGGTATGAAGACGGTATGATAATCGCCTCACTTAAAAACCGATTTGAAAGCGGAACCGATTTAGACTGCCTTGAGGCCGGCAGTGTTCCGTTTTGCGTTAATACAGATAATCTTTATAATGAAGAAAACGAAAAAATAACACTTGCAAATAAACCCACAATGGTTATAAAAATCCCATTTGAAAAGGCTGTAAAGCCAGGTTCCATGCTCCGAATGAAGGTATAATATGCAAAAATATAATATTACAGGTATGAGTTGTGCCGCCTGCCAGGCGAGGGTTGAAAAGGCGGTATCGGCGGTAAACGGTGTTGATAGTTGTGCTGTAAGCCTGCTTACAAACTCGATGGGTGTTGAAGGCAATGCGGACCCGAAAGATATAATAAAAGCGGTGGAAAATGCCGGTTACGGCGCCACTATAAAGGGCGAATCCGCAAAAAGCCATAATGACACCGCCGATGAACTAAAAGACACCGAAACTCCAAAACTTCGCAAAAGGCTTATAATATCGCTGCTGCTTTTAATTCCGCTTATGTATGTTTCTATGGGACATATGATGTGGAACTGGCCGTTGCCGCCCTTCCTTCGCGGCAACCATATCGCTATGGGAATATACGAAATGCTGCTTAGCATCGGTGTTATGATAACAAACGGCCGCTTTTTCACAAGCGGGTTTAAAAGTTTATGGCATCGCGCCCCGAATATGGATACTTTGGTAGCTATGGGCTCGGCGGCTTCTTTCACATATAGTGTTTATGCCCTTTTTGCGATGACATCGGCGCAAATAGCAGGTGATATTCAAAGGGTTTCATCCCTTATGGATGAATTCTATTTTGAATCTGCCGCTATGATTTTAACCCTTATAACGGTCGGAAAACTGCTTGAATCCATTTCAAAAGGCAGAACCACCAATGCTTTAAAGGAACTGATGAAACTTTCCCCTAAAACCGCGGTGGTTTTAATAGACGGAAAAGAAACAGAGGTTCCGATAGAAAAGGTTAAACCGCACGATAAATTTGTTTTGCGCCCGGGAAGCAGTGTCCCTGTGGACGGCATTGTGCTTGAGGGCAACAGCGCCATTAACGAATCGGCTCTTACGGGCGAGAGCATTCCCGTTGAAAAGGCGGCGGGCGATACCGTCAGCGCCGCAACAATAAACCAAAACGGATATCTTATCTGCGAAGCCACCCGTGTCGGCGAGGATACAACCATTGCCGGCATTATAAAAATGGTGAGCGATGCGGCGGCGACCAAAGCCCCCATAGCCAAAATTGCCGATAGGGTTTCGGGCGTTTTTGTGCCCTCGGTTATCGGTATTGCGGCGGTAACCTTTATTATTTGGATGATTGTAGGCAGACCTGTGGGCTATTCCCTTGCAAGGGCGATATCGGTGCTTGTTATCAGTTGTCCTTGTGCTTTAGGTCTTGCAACACCGGTTGCGATTATGGTCGGAAACGGTGTCGGCGCAAGGCGGGGCATTATGTTTAAAACCGCCGTTTCTTTGGAAGAAACGGGGAAAGTAAAGGTTGTAGCGCTCGATAAAACGGGAACTATAACAAAGGGCGAGCCAAAGGTTTGCGGTGTTTATCCCGCTGATGGTATAAATGCTGAAACCCTGCTTTTAAACGCTTTTTCACTCGAAGCAAAATCGGAACATCCGCTTGGCAAGGCGATAGCGGAACACTGCGCGGAAAAAGGGATGGAGCCTTTGCCCGTTTCCGATTTTAAAGCCCTTTCGGGCAACGGACTTACCGCCATTTTAAACGGCAAATCGGTTATCGGCGGCAACCGTGAACTAATAGAAAAAAGCATAAAGATAGATAAAAAATATATAGATAAAGCGGTATCTATTGCCGAAAACGGTGAAACACCCCTTTATTTTGCAAGCGAAAATGAATTTCTCGGCATAATCTCGGTGGCGGATGTTATAAAAGAAGACTCTGCCGCGGCTGTAAAAGAACTTAAAGACATGGGAATTCATGTTTGTATGCTTACAGGTGATAACGAAAAAACCGCCTCGGCTATTGCAAAGGCGGCTGGTGTTGATGAAGTTATCGCAGGGGTTAAACCCGATGAAAAAGAGGCCGTTATAAGAAAACTTAAAGCCAAGGGCCGTGTTGCAATGGTGGGAGACGGCATAAACGATGCCCCCGCGCTCACCACCGCCGATATAGGCATAGCCATAGGGGCGGGCAACGATGTTGCTCTTGATGCGGCGGATGTTGTGCTTATAAACAGTCGCCTTTCGGATGTTGTAACGGCGATAAGCCTTAGCCGAAAGACGCTTAGAAACATCCACGAAAATCTTTTCTGGGCGTTTATTTACAATGTTATCGGCATTCCGCTTGCGGCGGGCGCTTTTATTCATCTTTTCGGGCTAACATTAAACCCGATGTTCGGCGCGGCGGCGATGAGTTTATCATCCTTCTGCGTGGTGACAAATGCGCTGAGGCTCAATCTTTTTAAAACAAAAAACAATAAAAGGGAGAAAAACAATATGGAAAAGGTATTAAAGGTTACGGGTATGAGTTGTGAACACTGTGAAGCGCGTGTTGAAGCGGCGCTTAAAAATCTCGGCGGTGTGTTAGAAGTATCGGCAAACCACAAAAAGAACGAGGTTAAAATAGAACTTTCAAGCGATATACCGGAAGAAACCCTTAAAGCGGCGGTGGAAAACGCAGGCTATAATTTCGGCGGTATAAAATAATAACCTTAAAGCCAAAAATCAGGTCGGAAACCCGACCTGATTTTTTTAATATTTCATAACCTTTTTGAGAATTTTGCCCGCAAGCTTTAAATATGGCTTTTCAAACCTTTTTGCCGCCCGCTTTAATTCTTTTCTTATTTCAATTCCCTGCGGACAGTGTTTTTCACATTTGCCGCATTCTATACACGCGCCGGCTCCTGAAACATCGCGCCTTAATACCGTGCACATATAATAATCTTTAAGCCCTGCAAATTTTCCATCATAAAAACTGCGGTTATATGCCGAGAAAATGCCCGGAATATCAACCCCTTTCGGGCAGGGAATACAGTATCTGCATCCGGTACACCCGACTTTTACAGCCCCGCGAATATCCTGCTTTATGCTTTCAATTAAAGCCATATCTTCGCCGCTTAACATACCCACTGCCGCCATATCCGCCGCGGCGGTGTTTTCTTTTATCATTTCAAGCGAATTCATACCCGATAGCACGCAGGTTACCGCTTGCTGGTTCCAAAGCCAGGAAAAAGACCATATAGCGGGCGAGCGCTTTATTTTATAGGCGTTTATTTTATCTTTTGCCGCCTGTGGCAGGTCGCCTGCAAGCTTACCGCCGCGAAGCGGTTCCATTATCATAACAGGAAGACCCTTTGCGGCGGCATATTCTATACCCTTTTTCCCCGCCTGAGAATTTTCATCCATATAATTGTACTGTATCATACAAAAATCCCAAGGGTAGGCATCAACAAGGCGGCAAAATTCTTCACTGTTGCCGTGGTAGGAAAAGCCTATCTGCCCGATTTTACCGCTTTCCTTATTCTTCTTTATCCAGTCCTCAATTCCGATACTTTTAAGCCTTTCAAAGGTTTTAGTATCGTTTAGCATATGCATAAGATAATATTCCACATGGTCGGTGCGCAGGCGAGCAAGCTGCGTATTAAAATAACGGTCGGCATCTTCGGGTGTTTTAAGAAGATAATGCGGCAGTTTTGTGGCGATATTTACCTTTTCTCTTACATTATTCTTTTCAAGAATTTCGCCGAGCGCCGCTTCGCTTCCGGGGTAAATATAGGCGGTATCAAAATAGTTTATGCCGCTGTTTACAGCCGCCATTATCTCGCTTTCGGCTTTATTAAGATTAACCCCTGTAACCGATTGCGTAAACCGCATACAACCGTATCCCAAAACCGAGACCGGGTTGCCGTATTTATCCTTGCGATACTGCATAAAGCTTTCCTCGCTTTCTTTTGTTACCACAAGTATATACTACATAGCAACCCTTTACAAGAATTATTTTGTTTCCTTATTTTTCTTTATATCCTTAAACCCGCTTACGGGATACCCCTGGGCTATCGCGGGATAAAGAAATTCGCTTTCCGCGGTTTTTTGAACATCGAATTCGCTGATGGAATTATGGCTTATTTCCGCCTGGAATTCATCATCGGCAATACCGCTTGAAACCACTATCAAAGGCTTTTTGCGTCTCTTTTCCATTTTATCACCCCTATATTATTTTCCCCTTAAAAATCGACTATATAATACTTTGACAGTGGTAAATATATGTGATATAATAAATCTATATTATGTAATATTATGCCTTTTGGGGGAATACACATGCTTGACATCAAGTTTATATGCGAAAACAAAGAATTAGTTAAGGAAAACATAAAGAAGAAATTCAAAGAGGAAAAATTACCTCTTGTTGATGAAGCAATAAGGCTTTATGATGAAAAAAGAGCGGCGGAAAACCGCGCTAACGAGCTTAGAGCCAACCGCAACAAGGTAAGTAAAGAAATCGGTGTGCTTATGGGCAAAGGCTTAAAAGAAGAAGCCGAAAAGGCCAAAAAGCTTGTAACCGAACAGGCGGATGAATTAAAGCTTTTAAGCGAAAAAGAGACGGAACTTACCGCAAAACTGCGCGAGGTTCAGATGAAAATACCGAATATTGTTGATAAAAGCGTTCCTGTCGGCAAGGATGACAGCGAGAATGTTGAGGTTGAGCAGTTTGGCGAAAAAACCGTTCCCGAATTTGAAATTCCATATCATACCGATATTATGGCGCTTTTTGACGGCATCGATAAAGAAGCCGCCGGCCGTGTTGCAGGCGAGGGCTTTTATTATCTTATGGGCGATATTGCCCGTATGCATTCGGCGGTTACCGCTTATGCCCGCGATTTTATGATAAACAAGGGCTTTTGCTACTGCATTCCCCCGTTTATGATAAGAAGCAATGTTGTGACCGGTGTTATGAGTTTTGAAGAAATGGATGCCATGATGTATAAAATAGAGGGTGAAGACCTCTATCTAATAGGCACGAGCGAGCATTCTATGATAGGCAAATTTATAGATACCATCACCCCGGAAGAAAAACTGCCGCTAACCCTTACAAGTTATTCCCCCTGTTTCAGAAAAGAAAAGGGCGCCCACGGTATAGAGGAACGCGGAATTTACCGCATCCACCAGTTTGAAAAGCAGGAAATGATTGTTATCTGCCGCCCCGAAGAGAGCATGGACTGGTTTAACAAAATGTGGGGCTACTCGGTAGAGCTTTTCCGCAGTCTTGATATTCCTGTCAGAACTCTTGAATGCTGCACCGGCGACCTTGCCGATTTAAAGGTTAAATCTTATGATGTTGAGGCATGGAGCCCCAAACAGCAAAAATATTTTGAGGTTTGCTCTTGCTCAAACCTCGGCGATGCCCAGGCGAGAAGGCTCGGCATTAAGGTTAAAGGCGCGGATGGTAAAAAATACCTGGCGCACACCCTTAATAACACCGTTGTTGCCCCGCCGCGTATGCTTATCGCTCTGCTTGAAAACAACCTCACCTTTGACGGCGAGTATTATGGTGTAAAAATTCCGAAAGCATTACAGCCTTATATGGGCGGTACGGAATTTATAAAAGCAAAAACAAAGTACAAGGGTTGATACTATGGAAAAAAAGGATAAAAAGAAACGGATAGCACTAATTTTAATGATAGTTTTCGGCGCTGTATTTGTTGTAAGCCTTTTAATTCTTATCATTAAAAGTTTTCCGAATAACAGTTATAAAAAGAGCAAAAAAGACCCCGCGCCCTCCTCTTCTGTTACAAGCGAGGTTTTGGTTGATAACCCCATCGATTTTGCCGAGCTTAAAGCGCAAAACGATAATGTTTGCGGCTATATAACCGTAGATGGAACGGTGGTTGATTATCCTGTTTTGCGCTCGGATGAATCTTTGCCTGAGGACTATTATCTGAACCACGACTGGCTCAAGAATTCAAAATTCGCGGGCAGCATTTATATGCAAAAATGCAATAGTTCCGATTTTTCCGATAACTGCACCCTGCTTTACGGCCACAATATGCTTGACGGCTCTATGTTTGCGGGTCTCAGGAAATTCAGGAATGAAGACTTTTTCAACGAAAACAAATATATAACCATTTGCACCCCCGGTCATATTTTAAAATATGAGATTTATTCGGCTTTCACTTATGATGACAGGCATATCATCCATTCCTTTGATTTTTCAAAACAGGAAGACTTTGAGCTTTTCGTACATGAAAGCCTAAACCCGAGGTCGCTTGAAACCTATCATATCCGCGAAAGCGCCGCTCCCGTTTGGGGCGATAAAATTGTGGTGCTTTCCACCTGCACCGATGCTTACGGTGACCTGCGCTACCTGGTTGCGGGCAAACTTATAGAAGATACCAAAACAAACTAAGAGGAATACTATGTTACTTGAATTCGGCTTTGGCACAGATGTGCAGAAGGTCAATGTTAAAGATGAAAATGTTTTAGATGTTTTAATGTCTAACAATGTGGAAAAAGCTCTTGTAAACGAAGAGGAAGTTTCCCGCGCTCTGCTTTCCCCCATAGGCACAAAAAGGCTTAAAGATATTGTAAAAAGCGGCGATAGCGTTGCTATTGTCACAAGCGATATCACCCGCCCTTTCCCGACCTATCGCGTTATGCCGGCGCTACTTGACGAGCTTTATGCCGGCGGCGTGAAACGCGAGGATATAACCCTTATCTTTGCGCTTGGAAGCCACAGGCACCAAACAAGAGAAGAGCAGGAAAAAATTGCCGGCAAAAGAGCCGCCGAGGAAATAACCCTTGCCGACTCGACCGATTTCGGCTTTACCCATTACGGTTTTACAAAAAACGGCACACCTGTTGATATTTGCGAAAAGGTGGCAAAGGCGGATATAAGGATATGTCTCGGCAATGTTGAATACCATTATTTTGCGGGGTATTCGGGCGGCGCCAAGGCGATTATGCCGGGCGTTTCCACAAGGGAAGCCATTCAGAAAAACCATTCGCTTATGGTGGATGAAAAGGCTCACGCGGGCAATATAAAGGATAACCCCATAAGGCGCGATATTGAAGAAGCCGCCAAAATGGTCGGCGTTGATTTTATTCTTAATGCCGTGCTTGATGAGCATAAAAACATTGTTTTTGCCGCGGCGGGCGATGTTACAAAGGCGCACAGAACCGCTTGCGAATACCTTGACAGAATGTATTTAAAACCGATTGAAAAACGGGCTGATATTGTTATCGTATCCCAGGGCGGCGCGCCGAAAGATTTGAACCTTTACCAAACCCAAAAGGCGCTTGATAACGCAAAGCACGCGGTAAGAAAAGGCGGTACGGTTATACTGGTCGGCTCCTGCAAAGAAGGGCTTGGAGAGAAAACCTTTGAAGAATGGATAACCTCTGCCAAAACCCCCGAAAGCCTTATAACAAGAATTAAAGAAGACTTTAAGCTCGGCGGTCACAAGGCGGCGGCCATTGCAATGGTGCTTAAAAATGCCGATATATATCTTGTAAGCGAGCTTGATGAAGATTTAGTAAAGAGCATATTTATGAAGCCCTTTAAAACGGTGGAAGAAGCCTATAAGGCGGCAATTAAAAAACACGGCGAAAACGCGACCGTTATCGCTATGCCATACGGCGGCTCCACTCTGCCGCGCGAAAAATAAAGCCCGAAAAAAAGCACCGTTTCGGTGCTTTTTTAGAAAAGGAAATACAATGAATAATGCCGAAAAAAGACTATTCTTAATAAAATATTTGCTAAATGAAAACCCGCGGTATGAAGGATATAAAATACCATCAGATGAAGCGGGACAAAAAGACCTTTTGCGCTCTCTTTTCAATGTTCGCCCCGCAAATGATATAAGTGAAGAGTTTTTGAGTGTTCAGGATGAATATTTAAAAGAGGAAATAGCCAAAAAAGGCATTACCGATATAAATGATTTAAAAGAGATAAAAAAAGATATTTATCTTTGGCAGGGCGATATTACCACCCTTCGTTGTGATGCGATAGTAAACGCGGCGAACAGCGGTATGACCGGGTGCTGGCAACCGCTTCACACTTGTATAGATAACTGTATTCACACCTATTCGGGTGTAGAACTTCGTATTCTTTGCGGAAAAATGATGGAAAGCCAAGGCTACCCCGAACCCACGGGAAAAGCAAAAGTTACCCCCGCATTTAATCTGCCCTGTAAATATGTTATACATACGGTGGGGCCGATTGTCGGCGGCAGGCTTGAAAACACCCACAAAGAAGCCCTTGCTTCAAGTTACCTTTCCTGCCTTAAAGCGGCGGCGGAAAAAGGATGCCGCAGTATCGCTTTTTGTTGTATTTCAACCGGTGTTTTCGGTTTTCCGCAGGTGGAAGCGGCTAAAATCGCCGTTGACACCACCACCAGATACAAAGAGGAAACAGGCAGTGATATAAAGGTTATTTTTAATGTTTTTAAAGATGAAGATTATATTATATACGATAATTTATTAAGCGGAGAAAACAATGGATAAAAATACCGAAAAACTAAAACAGGCTTTGGCGGAATATGATACCGTGGTAATCGGCGCGGGCGCCGGGCTTTCCACCGCCGCGGGGTTTATTTACACGGGCGAGCGGTTTAATAGGTATTTTTCCGATTTTGCGAAAAAATACGGCTTTTCCGATATGTATTCCGGCGGCTTTTACCCATATAAAACACCCGAAGAATTTTGGGGCTTTTGGAGCAGATATATTTATATAAACCGCTATATGGACCCGCCGAAAAGGGTTTATGAAGATCTTTTAGACCTTGTAAAAGATAAAGATTATTTTGTTATAACAACAAATGTTGACCACTGCTTTCAAAAGGCGGGCTTTGATAAAAAGCGGCTTTTCTATACCCAGGGCGATTACGGTCTTTTTCAGTGCAGTACACCTTGTCACCAAAAAACCTACGATAACAGAGAAACGGTTGAAAAAATGGTGCTCTCGCAAGGTTTTACAATAGATGAAAGCGGAAACCTTTGTCTGCCCGAAAGCGGCGAGGTTAAAATGACTGTTGACAGCGGTCTTTTACCCACCTGCCCTATCTACGGCGAGCCGATGACTATGAACCTCAGGTCCGACAACTGCTTTGTTGAAGATGAGGGCTGGCACGCGGCGGCAGAAAGATACCAAAACTTTTTGAGAACGAGAACAGGCAAGGTTTTGTATTTGGAGCTCGGTGTCGGATATAACACCCCTGTTATAATAAAATACCCGTTTTGGAATATGACGGCAAAAAATAATGAAGCATTGTATGCCACCATAAACTTTGATGATGCCGCCTGCCCCGATGAGATAA
>CAMPCO010000030.1 GCA_946646305.1 uncultured Clostridia bacterium
AAATCGTTGAGAGAGGACAAGTAGCCTTTTGTCGGATTTTAGAGAGTGCCTGGTAGGTGGAAAGGCATATTGCGGCAAATGAGCGAAACCGCCTTTTGAGAGCCGCGGGGCAGCAACCGCGGACGTATTGACTGCGTTAAAGTTTTTAAGTGCCTTATATTATATAAGGAATGCGGGTGGAACCGCGGAGAGATTTTGTATTTTTTCTTCGTCCCTTTTTTTGCAGGGGCGAAGTTTTTTTATTTTCATAAAACGAAAGGAAAAAGTTATGAAGATTATTTTTAAAGACGGAACTGTGGCAGAAGCCACGCCCGAGCAGGAAGCACAGGTTATTCGCCATTCGGCTTCCCATATTATGGCGCAGGCGATAAAGCGCCTTTTCCCCGAAGCCGATTTCGGTTACGGCCCCGCCACCGAAAAGGGTTTTTACTATGATGTTGATTTAGGCGAGCGAAAACTCACCGATGATGACCTTTTGGCAATAGAAAAGGAAATGAAAAAAATAGTTAAGGAAAATCTGCCGATTAAGCCTTTTATTCTCCCCAGAGAGGAAGCCATCGCCCTTATGAAAGAGCGCGGCGAAAAGTATAAGGTTGAGCATATTGGCGACCTTGCCCCCGATGAGGAAATTAGCTTTTACCAGCAGGGCGAGTATATAGATATGTGCACAGGCCCGCACCTATGCTACACAAAGGCGCTTAAAGCCTTTAAAATCACCCAGCAATCGGGCGCATACTGGAAAAACGACAAGGCAAACAAAATGCTTACCCGCATAAACGGTGTTGCATTCAAAACCCAGGAAGAGCTTGACGAATACGAAAAGCAGGTGGAGGAAGCCAAAGCGCGCGACCACCGCAGAATAGGCAAGGATATGTCGCTCTTTATGACCGATGACCTTATCGGCAAGGGTCTGCCGATGTTTTTGCCAAACGGCTATACCATTTGGCAGCAGCTTGAAGATTATATAAAGGAAAAGGAAAGGGATCTCGGCTACCAGCATGTTATGACACCTTGTGTCGGCACGGTTGACCTTTACAAAACAAGCGGCCACTGGGAGCATTATAAAGAGAATATGTTCCCCGCGATGGAGGTTGAGGACGAGACCTTTGTTCTTCGCCCGATGAACTGCCCCCACCACATGATGATATATGCAAACCGCCCCCATTCCTACCGCGATTTGCCTATCAGAATAGGCGAAATAGCCCACGATTTCCGTTTTGAACAAAGCGGAACATTAAAGGGTATTGAGCGCGGCAGGCATTTCTGCCAGAACGATGCCCACCTTTTTGTAACACCCGAGCAGATTAAGAGCGAGGTCAGCGCCGTTTGCGACCTGATATTCGATGTTTACAAGGACTTTAATATCACCGATTACCGCTGTGTGCTCTCCCTTCGCGACCCGGATGACAAGGTTAAATACCACCAGGATGATGAGATGTGGAACCACGCGGAAAATGCGCTCCGCGAGGTGCTGACTGACCTTGGCATAGATTTTACCGAAGAAATAGGCGAAGCGGCATTCTACGGACCGAAGCTTGATGTTAATGTTAAGCCCGCTATCGGCGGCGAATACACCCTTTCGACCTGCCAGCTCGACTTCTGCCTGCCGGCGAAATTCGACCTTAAATATATCGACAAAGACGGCAGCGAGAAAACACCGGTTGTTTTGCACCGCGCTATTCTCGGCAGTCTTGACAGATTTATGGCATACTTAATCGAAGAAACAAAGGGCAAATTCCCCGTTTGGCTCGCCCCCACCCAGGTCAAGGTTTTAACATTGCCGGGTACCGATGAATCTTACGCCGAAAATGTTTATAATAAACTTAAAGAGGCAAAGGTTCGCGTTGTATTTGACAACCGCAACGAAAAGATAGGCTACAAGATAAGAGAAGCCCGCCAGGTTGACCGCGTGCCGTATATGGTAATCGTGGGCGCTAAGGAAATCGAGCAGGGCGTTATCTCGGTAAGAGACAGAGATACCGATGAAACCACCACCTTGTCGCTCGATGAATTCGTTTCTAAAATCACTAAGCAGATTAAAGACAGAGCCTGAATAAACTAAAAAAGACACCCTAAAAAGCAGGGTGTCTTTTTTTATGCTTTATAGAATTATTTGCCTAAAATTCTCAATGTATCGCGAGCGATGGCAAGTTCTTCATTGGTGGGGATAACATAAACTTCAACCTTTGAATCATCGGTGGAAATTCTTACATCCTTGCCGCGAAGAGCATTCTTCTCCTCATCCAATTTAATACCGAGGAATTTAAAGTAATCGATAATAGCGGTACGAAGTTCGGGGTTGTTTTCGCCGATGCCTGCGGTGAACACAATAGCATCAACACCGCCCATAGCAGCGATATAAGAACCGATGAACTTAACTATCTGATAGGTCTGCATATCAACTGCGAGTTTAGCACGCTCGTTGCCGTTATCGGCGGCGATGTTTACATCGCGGTTATCATCGGTAAGACCCGAAATGCCGAGAACACCCGACTTTTTGTTGCAGATGGTGTTCATCTCATCGGGAGTGATGTTATCTTTCTTTGCGATATAGATAAGCGCAGAGGGATCCATTGTTCCGCATCTTGTACCCATCATAAAGCCGTCAAGCGGGGTAAAGCCCATTGATGTATCGAAGCATTTGCCGTCTTTAATAGCGGAAATGGAGCAACCTGAGCCCAAGTGGCAGGTGATAATCTTCATATCTTCCTTTTTTCTGCCGGTCATTTCGCAAAGGCGGTCGCTTACATACTTATGGGAAGTACCGTGAGCGCCGTATTTACGAACCTTGTATTTTTCATAATATTCATAAGGCAGAGCATACATATATGCTTTGGGTTCAAGTGTTTGATGGAAGGATGTATCAAAAACAACAACCTGCGGAATTTTATCGCCGACAATTTCGGTGCAGGCATCGATAGCGAGCACGTGAGCCGGGTTATGAAGCGGAGCGAGTTCGCCGAGCTCGGCAATATCATCGCGAACCTTTTTGGTAACAACGCAGGAATCTTTAAAGATACTGCCGCCCTGTACTATGCGGTGACCGATAGCGCCGATTTCATCAAAGCTATCCATAACCTTGAGTTCGCCCTCTGTTAGTTCCTTTATAACTTCGGCAAATGCAACCGAATGGTTGGGCATTGCGGTTTCTCTGTAAACCTTTCTGCCATCGGGCAATTTATGGGTAATAGTTCCGAGACTGCCATCCTTTGCGGCAATACGCTCACAAATACCTTTGCATATAACCGATTCATCATCCATTTCAAGCACCTGGTATTTAAGGGTTGAGCTGCCTGCATTTACTACAAATACTTTCATTTTCTTCCTCCTGTAATCTTGAATACCACAATTTATTATGGTAAAATATATCCACAAACAATAATACAACTTTTTATGCTCTTTTTCAAGTAAATTTTAAGCCCATCGGCTTTAAGGGAGGGATTTTTTGTCAGTTTGCGGAATAATTGCGGAATTTAACCCGCTACATAACGGTCATAAGTACCTTATAGACTACGCGTTAAGAAAATACGGCAATGTGATTTGCGCTTTAAGCGGCAACTTTACTCAACGCGGCGAGCCCGCTATTATAAGCAAAGCCGACCGAGTGGCGGCGGCGCTTAAAGCGGGAGTTCACGCGGTTTATGAAATGCCCGCGGTTTACAGTATGTCCACAGCGCAGAATTTTGCCCTTTGCGGGGTTTTGACCCTTTATAACGCCGGGTGTGACACCATTCTTTTCGGCAGTGAAACGGGCGACATCGCCGCCCTTTTAAAAACCGCGGATATTCTTTTGGGTGATGACTTTAAAAATGCCCTTGCCGAAATGAGTGACAGCGGCGAAACCTTTGCCGCATTAAGGCAAAAAGCGGCGGAAGTATGCGGCGCGCCGCGCGGAATACTCAAAAACCCAAACGATAATCTCGGAATTGAATATATAATAGCCGCAAAGCGCGCGGGGCTAAAATTAAATTTTGAAGCCGTAAAGCGAGTGGGCACCAGACACGATGGAAACGCAAACGGAAAATATGCCTCCGCTTCATATATAAGAGACCTAATTTTAAACGGCAAAAAAGAGTCGGCAAAAAAATATATGCCCGAATGCTCTACCCCGCTTTTGTCCCTTCCATTTGCCGATATAAAATACGGCGAAAGGGCGATTTTAGGGACCTTAAGAAGCAAAAACGCCGATGATTTTAAAAATCTTCCCGATATAAGCGAGGGCATAGAAAACCGCCTTTCAGAGGGCGTTAAGACAGCACTTAACCTTGATGAGCTTTACACCTTTATTAAAACAAAGCGATATACCCTCTCGAGGGTCAGAAGGCTTGTTTTATCAGCCGCGCTCGGATTTGACGATACATTTTTCTTAAAACCCCCGCCCTATTCGAGACTGCTTGGCAGCAGAAGTGATTTTGTTTCGGCAGATAAAAATCGCGGCAGGCTCTTCCCCATTGTATCGCGCGCCGCCGAAATAGAAAAACTAAGCGGTAATGCTCAAAAGCTTTTCCGCTTTGAAAATGCCGCTACCGATATTTACGCTCTTTGCTTTAAAGAAGCACTGCCCTGCGGCACGGAATACAAAATGAAATACATTAAAATATAATATTTTTACAAAATAAAAGCGCCCGTTCTCATATTGAGAACGGACGCTTTTTTCAGGAGAAACTACTTCTCGTTATTAAACTTTTTGCGAGCTACATAGCTTGTATGCAGATCGTGGTGAGCCTTATGGCCGCCAAAACCATCATACCACTCGGAGTAGAGGGTTTTGATAACGGGCGATTCGTGTGACTTACGAATCGGCATTGAAGCGTCCTGATCATAGAGCGCTTTAGCACGAACAGCCTTAAGGTCAACGGTATCACGGATATACTGCGGTTGAATAGGTTGACCGCCGCCGTTTACACAGCCGCCGGGGCATCCCATGATTTCGATAAATGTCCAACCATCGGGGTTGCCGGCTTTGAGTTTATCCATAATAACCTTTGCGGCAGAACCGCTGGAGCCTACTGCTACCTTTATATCAGCACCGTTGATATTAACGGTTGCTTCTTTAAGACCCTGTGTTCCGCGAACTGCGTGGAAATCAACCTCGGTATTGTCTTTACCGGTGAGCCAGTCGTTAGCGGTACGAAGAGCCGCTTCCATAACACCGCCGGTTGCACCGAAGATAACGGCTGCGCCGGTATCTTCACCGAGAGGACTATCAAATTCTTCATCCGGCAAAGCGGTGAATTTAAGTCCTGCGCGCTCAATCATCTTGCCGAGTTCTCTTGTTGTGATGGAAATATCAACATCAGGAACACCTGCGGCAGATTGATCAGGTCGACCGATTTCAAATTTCTTTGCAGTACAAGGCATAACAGATACAGAAACTATATCCTTAGGATCGATGCCTGCTTTTTGCGCCCAATATGTCTTGATAACCGCGCCTGCCATCTGCTGAGGAGATTTGCAGGTTGAGAGGTGTTTAAGCATATCGGGATAATAGAATTCGCAGAACTTAACCCAACCGGGTGAGCAGGATGTGATCATCGGGAGAACGCCGCCGTTCTTAATACGATCAACAAGCTCGTTTGCTTCTTCTACTATTGTAAGGTCGGCAGAAAAGTCGGTATCAAATACCTTATCAAAGCCGAGTCTGCGAAGAGCGGCAACCATCTTGCCTTCAACATTTGTGCCTATCGGCATACCGAAGCATTCACCGAGGGTTGCACGAACGGAAGGAGCGGTCTGAACAACAACAGTCTTGGTAGGATCATTAAGAGCTTCCCAAACCTTATCGGTATCGTTCTTAACAGTAAGAGCGCCGGTAGGACAAACAACGGTACACTGACCGCAGGAGATACACGGTGTATTGTTAAGAGAAAGCCCAAACGCCTGACCGATATTGGTATCAATACCACGATCGTTTGCACCGATAACGCTTACATACTGCTCACGGCAGGCTGCAACGCAACGGCGGCAAAGGATACATTTGTTGTTATCTCTTACGAGGTGAGGTGTTGAAAGATCAAGCTCATAATGGGGCTTAAAGCCTTCAAAGGTTGAATCTTCTACACCGTAATCAAGGCAAAGCTTTTGAAGTTCACAATTTGTGGAACGTTCGCATGAAAGACATTTTTTATCATGTGTTGAAAGAATAAGTTCAAGGGTGGTTCTTCTTGCCTTCTGAATTTTCTCGGTGTTGGTAAGAACTTCCATACCCTCGCTTACGGGATAAACGCAAGCGGTAACAATGCGGAAGCCTCTGCCTTCGTTGGCTTCAACAACGCAGATACGGCAAGCACCGATTTCATTCTTTTCTTTCATAAAGCAGAGTGTCGGAATTTCAACACCTGCAGTGCGCGCAGCATCCAATATAGTGGAGCCACGGGGTACTGAAACGGCTATGCCGTTAATTTTAACATTTATCATATCCATAATAACAGGCTCCTTTCTTATTGTTTGCTTATTGCTTTAAACTTACAATTTGCCATACAAGCGCCGCATTTAACGCACTTGGAAGGATCAATTTCGTAAGACGGAAGTTTGTGGCCTTCGGCAATGTAATCTGTTTTGTGAATGGTTTCAACCGGGCAGTTCTTAGCGCACATACCGCAGCCGATACATTTATCTTTATCAATGGTAAAGGTAAGAAGATCTTTACATACGCCTGCCGGGCATTTCTTGTCAACAACATGAGCTTCGTATTCATCACGGAAGAAACGGAGTGTTGCAAGAACCGGGTTAGGAGCAGTTTGACCGAGACCGCAGAGAGAGTTCTGCTTGATATACATACAAAGTTCTTCCAATTTGTCAAGGTCTTCAAGTGTGCCGTTACCCTTGGTAATCTTATCGAGCATTTCAAGCAAACGCCTTGTACCAACACGGCAAGGAGTACATTTACCGCAAGATTCATCAACGGTGAATTCGAGGAAGAATTTAGCCATATCAACCATACAGTTATCTTCATCCATTACGATAAGACCGCCTGAACCCATCATACAACCGATTGCGGTAAGGTTATCATAGTCAACTTCGGTATCCATAAGAGAAGCAGGGATACAACCGCCGGAAGGACCACCGGTTTGAGCGGCTTTGAACTTTTTGCCGTTCGGAATGCCGCCGCCGATATCTTCAATTATATGGCGAAGGGTTGTACCCATCGGAATTTCAACAAGGCCGGTATGCTTAATCTTACCGCCCAAAGCGAATACCTTGGTGCCCTTGCTCTTTTCGGTACCCATTGAAGCAAACCATTCGGGTCCGCGAAGAATAATCTGCGGAATGTTTGCAAAGGTTTCAACGTTGTTTTCAACTGTCGGTGAATTGTAAAGACCTTTAACTGCCGGATAAGGCGGACGGGGTCTCGGCTCACCGCGGTTACCTTCGATAGAGGTCATAAGAGCGGTTTCTTCGCCGCAAACAAATGCGCCGGCGCCAAGTCTTATATTAAGATCGAAATCAAAGCCTGAACCGAAAATATTTTTACCAAGCAGACCGTATTCACGAGCCTGGTCAATGGCAATCTGTAAACGGCGAACAGCTATCGGGTATTCAGCACGAACATAAACATAACCCTTTGTCGCACCGATTGCATAACCCGCAATAGCCATTGCTTCAATAATGCAGTGGGGATCGCCCTCAAGAACGGAACGGTCCATAAATGCACCCGGGTCGCCTTCGTCAGCATTACATACAACATACTTCTGCGGAGCCTTATTCGGAGCGCACAAAGACCATTTCTTGCCGGTGGGGAATCCGCCGCCGCCACGGCCGCGAAGACCGGAATCGGTGATGCATTTAATAACATCCTCCGGCTTCCATTCGGTAAGTACTTTACCAAGTGCCGCATAACCGTCCATAGCGATATATTCGTCTATGTTTTCGGGGTTGATAACACCGCAGTTACGCAAAACAACACGGTTCTGAGATTTGTAGAAAGCGGTATCGCCAAGGGCAACATTGCCTACTTCCTTCTCTTCCTTACCTGTATCGTTATAAACAAGGCGCTCTACGATACGACCTTTAAGAAGATGCTCTTCAACGATTTCTTTTACATCTTCGGGTTGAACACGGCTATAGAATGTGCCTTCCGGATGGATAATAACAACCGGACCGAGCGCACAAAGGCCGAAACAACCTGTTTGTACAATTTTTACTTCATCGGACAAACCAAAGCTTTCAATATTTTCTTTGAAAGCCGCCTGGATCTGTTTACTGCCCGAGGATGTACAACCTGTACCGCCACAGATCAATACATGTGAACGAATCATATTTTTGTTCCCTCCAAATTATAGGTTTTGACCACCGAGTGTGTACTCACCGATGACCTTGCCACCTTTCAAATGTTCGCTAACGACACGCTTTGCCTTTTCAGGTGTCATTTTAACATAGGTTACCTTTTCTTTACCGGATTCGAAAACTTCTACAACCGGTTCATACTGGCAAATGCCGATGCATCCGGTCTGTGAAACGGTTACCTTTTCTGCAAGACCACCGTTGTTCACCTCTTCAACAAGAGTGTTAAGAACCGGGCGAGCACCTGCTGCTATACCGCAGGTTGCCATTCCGACAACAACGCGAATATCGTTACTGCCTTCACGAAGAACAACTTTATCCTTCATTTTTTCTTTGATTGCCTGCAATTCAGCCAATGATTTCATTGTGATTCCTCCTGGTTTTGATATTGTTCATCGAGATAACTCTCGATCCATTTGATTATTTCATAACTGTTGAGCGGAACGCCCTCAAGCACCTGCCTTAACTCTCTTGTGTCAAGGGAAACGGTCTTGCCCGGCAGTTTATGAGTGAATAAAAAATCGGTATCGGGATGGCCCTGAATAAGGGTTACTATGCTGGCGGAAACATCGCCGAGCGGAGTAAAATCTATATGTGTCTTACAGAACCTCGCCGTAACCTGTGTCCCGTGGGAGTCGGGATATTCTTTTTCGCTTTTGGATGTAATTTCCATACTGCCGCCGGTTATCTCCGCCTCCATTTTAAGAAGCGGAAGTCCCATCCCGACCTTTCTGGTAGTACGGGTTGTATAAAAAGGATCGGTAACGGTTTTAAGAATATCCTCGGTCATACCGCAACCGTCATCCTTTATTATAAGGGTTAAAAAGCGTTCATCCTCTTCTATGGTGATTTCGGTGAGAGAAGCGCCCGCTTTAACGGAATTTTCGGCAATATCGAGTATATTCAGTGACAATTCTTTCATCTACGCGCCACCGCCTAATCTATCAAATAAAACCTCTACCGCGTTTTCCCTTTCGCAGTCAAGGTCGAAATATTCTTTTTTCTCGCTTATATCCCAAAGATAATGAGCATCCGAGCTTGTAACAACGCGGGAAATATCTTTTTTGCAAAGGGTTGCGTATTGCTCCCGTTTTTCGCTGTCGTGTACCTCAATGGTCGGAAAATACGGGGTTTTCGGGAACAGACCCAAAACCGCGATTATTCCGTTTGCTTCCCTATCGACATGCGCGGGGTAGCATATACCGCCGAACTGCTTTACAAAATCCGGCACCTCTTCAAGCGAAATGGTGGTCGCGTTTGAAAGAAGAAAATCATCCTCGCCGATTTTTTCATCGTTTTCGTTCATTATAAACTGATTGCCGAAAATATCGGTTCGGTTTTTTATCTTAATTCTTCTTGTTTCAACCGCATCGCCAAACAAAAGGGCGCTTTCAAGGGTTTTGAATAAACAAACTATATGTATCTCCTCGGCGGTGGTAAGTTCCATGCCCGCCACAGGTATTATTCCGTGCCTTTTTGCCGCCGCGAAAAAAGCGGGGCAGTTTTTGGTGGTATTATGGTCGGTAAGCGCCATAATATCAAGCCCGTTCAGTTCCCCCATACCGGCTATGCTGTCGGGTGTTGACTCGTCATCACCGCAGGGAGAAAGGCAGGAATGAATATGTAAATCGTAATAAAAACGGTTCATATAAGCTTTGAAATAGTTACCGCCGCATCATAAATGCTTTTATCGGTCAGAAGAACATTTATGCCCTTTTCCTCTGCGGTTTTTAAAAGCTCGCTTTCAAGCGCAACATCTTCCGCAACAAGAATGCAGGCAGTATCGGCAAGGGATGCGACCGCCAAAATATTATTGTTGGACATTATAGTTATCCAAACATCGCCTGAATTGGCGCGCCCCATTACCCAGCTTAAAAGGTCACCGATGTAAACACCGCTGATTTCCCTGTCGGGATCGGGCAGGACTTCCGCTTTAAAGCCCGCTTGTTTGCAAAGTTCAGCAACGGTCACTGCTATTCCTCCGTCTGTGTTTTTTGAATACGGATACGGCATTTGCCTATATCGGCATTGCCTTTTATAACATCTTCCGCAAAGGCGCGGCAGCTCGGTGCGCCGCAAGAGCCGCAATCGATACCGGGAAGCTCATCGCGAAGAGACTGAATATCCGCCATCATTCTCATCGACTCCGCCATACTGTCGGAAAGGCGGGTTATGGGATGATAGGTCGGCAGTTCATCGAAAAGGAAATCCTCCGGTATATATTCGTTATCGCCGCCGATAAAGTTTCTCGAAACGGGCAGATAACGGCGAAGAGATTGAAGCCTTGCCTTTGCAATAAATGGGTTTTGAACTGTCATAACGCCGCCGACACATCCGCCGGTGCAGGCGTTAAGCTCTATAAATTCAAGCTGAGGTATGTTGCCGTTTTCTATCTGATCAAGAACGCGGATAACATTATCAATACCATCAGCCGCAAGATAACTTTCGTTAAAGATTGCCGTTGCTTCCCCGCCGGATGAAGCCCAACCGATACCTATCATTCCCGAATTGGAAACGGTATCAATATTATCCTCGGGTTTCATAACGGCTATGAGCTGAAAATAAATATCGCTCATGGAAACCACAACATCAACCTTTGATTTATACTCGGCAAAGCCATCTCTAACATAGCTGACCTTTGCCGGGCAGGGAGAAATAAAGCAAACGCCTATTTCTTCGGGTTTTAGTTCGGGGTGTTCCTTTAAAGCCTTTTTGCGGGCTAAATTAGCCGCAACCTCCATCGGCGGCAACATATGAATAATGTTTTCCGTAAGCGATGGGAAGCGCAGGGCGATAAGCCTTATTATAACGGGACAAGCCGAGCTGATTGCCGGCTTTTTAACCCCTTCGGTTTTTAAATATTTACGAGTATAAGCGCTGACAAGTTCCGCCGCGGCGGAAACTTCAAAAACATCATCAAAGCCAAGCGCCAAAAGACCGTTTAAAACATAGTCTACATCTTCTAAGTTTTCAAACTGGCCGTAAAGCGATGGCGCGGGCAAAGCAATTTTCCATTTGAATTTATCCATATCGGAAAGCTTACCGCATGCCGATTTCTTCGCGTTGTTTGCGCAAA
Organism: uncultured Clostridia bacterium; assembly: GCA_946646305.1. Taxonomy (GTDB): domain Bacteria; phylum Bacillota; class Clostridia; order Oscillospirales; family Acutalibacteraceae; genus UBA737. The sequence goes on from CAMPCO010000030.1 coordinate 11,360, forward strand.
CGCGAATACATTCGCCGCAATCGATACAGCGTTCCTGACTTATGGCGGCATGACCATCTCTTATGCGAATTGCCTCGGTCGGGCAATGCTTTAAGCAGGTGGTGCAACCGTTACATTTTTGTTCATCCAAATAAACGGAATGTTCATAATAATTCATGGTCTAAAACCTACCATATAAATTATTTCAGATTAACCCGCATAACAATATCGGTACCTTTACCGATTTCCGATGTGATTTGAATATCATCGGTATATCTTTTCATATTGGGAAGACCCATTCCCGCGCCGAAACCGAGTGTTCTGATGGTATCGGTAGCGGTGGAAAAACCTTCCTGCATGGCCTGTTCGATATTTTTTATACCGGGGCCGTGGTCGCGAAGTGATATTTCAATACAGTCCTCCGTAACGGTGACATCGGCTTCGCCGCCGCCCGCATGGATAACCATATTTATTTCACCCTCATACATCGCAATGGAAACACGGCGAATAATATCGGGTGCAATACCAAGTTGACGCAGATTTTTTTTGATTTGAACCGATGCCTGACCTGCCGAAGTAAAATCAGTACCGTCCACATCAAAATGAAACTTTAATGCCTCAGACATCTCTGACCTTATTGCCTACAAGGCCGTTGCTGTATAAAATACCGCAAGCCTCATACATCCTTTTTTTAGTCGCCATGATTACAATATTGGCTTCTTTTGCCAATTCTATCATTTCGGCAGTTGGCATTTTGGAACGAACGAAAACAATGCATCTCATATCCATCATTTCCGCAGTTCTTACAACCTGGGAGTTTACAAGGCCGGTAAGCAACACAGCCTGGTCTTTAACATAGGCCAGAACATCGCTCATCATATCGCTGCCGCAGGCAGAAAACACATTTTCATTTAAGTTTTCTTCGCAGCAGATAAGCTCTGCATCAAGCAATTCTTTAATAGCGCTTATCTTCATACCAAAAATTTACCCCTTACAGAATTACTTCTGATATTTAGCCAAAATACCATCAACATCATCAACGGTAAGACGGCCGTAAACTTCATCATTAACAGTAAGTACCGGAGCAAGACCGCAAGCGCCTATGCAACGGCAAGCGGTAAGAGAGAATTTTCCGTCCTCGGTGCACTCATCAGCGCCGATGCCGAGTTTTTCGGAAATCTTATCAAAAATATCGCCCGAGCCTTTAACATAGCAAGCGGTTCCGAGGCAAACGGAGATATTGTATTCGCCTTTCGGAGAAAGAGCAAACTGGGCATAGAATGTTGCAACGCCGTAAACCTTTTCAAGCGGAACTTCCATACCTTCGGAAATCATTTCCTGAACTTCGAAAGGAAGATATCCGTAGATATCCTGAGCCTTCTGCATAACAACCATAAGATTGCTTTTATCGTGTTTGTTTTCTTCGATAACAGCCTTTAATTGTTGTTCCTGCTCTTTTGTTCCTTTAAACGGGATTTTGCTTATTTTCTTTTTCATTAACGGTTCCTCCTATAATGAATAAATGAATATAAAAAATTAAGATTGATATAATTCTATCAAAGATTATATTAACATATTTTTTTCATTTCGTAAACTGTTTTTTTTAAGATTTTACATATATTTATAAAAAAACATATAAAAAGTGTATTTTTTATCCGATTTTAGCAAAAAAAGGCTGGTTTTTTCATTGATATGAAAAGCTATTCTGAATATTTTAAAAGTTATTGGTTATCATTTAACTGTGGGCAAATTACCCGCCACATTATTTTTTCAAAAGGAAGGGAAAACATGGAAAAATTATTCAGCATTTTATTGTGCTGCATCCTGGTGCTTAGCTTTGCAGGCTGCAAAGGCGGAGATGTTAAAAACGAAGAATACGGCAGTAACATTGCAAGCGATAATTATGAAGAAAAAGGCAACAGTTCCGTAAAAGGTTTTTCAGGCACAATAAACAAAAAATGGGACAGCGTTGAAAACGATTATACCGACATCGAAAAGGAAGCAAAAGAAGAGATTGACGGTATGAAAAGTTTTTCAAAAGAAGAAGCCGAAAAGCTTGTAAACGAAATTGATTCAGGTCTTAAAGAACTTAAAGACGGCATTTCGGATAATAACGAAATGACCGCAAAAAAAGTTTATAAGGATGCTCACAAGCTTGAGCTTTTGGCAAACAAGGGCGATACCGATGTGACCCGCGAATTTAAAAATGTTGCAAAGAACACAAAAGCCCTTATAAAACAATATTACGGCGTGGCTGATGATGATTATGACACGGTAAGCGAAGCGGTAACCGAAGGACTTACAAAAATCAGAAACTTCTCTGATGATATGTGGAATGCATTTATTGAATTATTCAAATAAAACGCCAAAAAACAGACGGCTTTTCTGCCGTCTGTTTTTTTGTGGTTTAAATTACATTGCTGTGTAGCCGCCGTCAACTGCGAGGTTAACACCTGTTACATAGCTTGATTCTTTTGCTGCAAGGAAAAGCGCCGCACTGTCAAGCTCGCCCTCTTCACCGTATCTTTCTTCCGGAATCATTGTTTTTGCATTTGCCTGGAAGAAATCACTGTTAAGTGTATCACGGGTAAGATCGGTATAGAAATAACCGGGGCAGATGGAGTTTACGGTGATACCGTATTTACCCCATTCGGAAGCAAGAGCACGGGTGAGGTTTACAACGCCGCCTTTAGCCGCATGATAAGGCGCAGAACCGGCAATCTTGTTTCCAACAAGGCCGTACATAGAAGCGATGTTAATTATTCTGCCGTATTTAGCGGGGATCATAGCCTGCTTTGCAACGGCGCGGGCAACGCGGAATGAACCGAAAAGGTCGATATTCATTTCGTTGCCGAACTGATCATCGGTGATGTCTTCTGCGGGAGCTACGGCGCCTGTACCTGCATTGTTGATAAGAATATCAATTCTGCCGAATTTAGCCATAACTTCTTCGACCATACGGTTTACCGCTTCGGTATCGGTTATATCGCAACGGATAGCCAAAGTTTCAACACCGTAATCCTTTGCAAGCTCTGCTGCAACTTCCTCGATGAGGTTCTGGCGGCGAGCAACGGCTACAATTTTTGCACCCTGGTTTGCAAGCGCCTTTGCCATCTGAACACCAAGTCCCGTTGAGCAGCCGGTTACGATAGCAACCTGGCCCGTTAAATCAAAATACTTTTTCATGATAATTACTCTCCTTTAATTTTGCTGATTACAATAATACCATTTAGGACAAATCTTGTCAAAGATAAAACATAAAAATTTTAACAATTTTTAATTAAAATTTATCAGGATTTTTTATCTATTCTCAAATCATCGCCCGAAACGGAAATCTCATATTCATCACTTGTTTTAAACCGGGTGATGTATTCTGCCGCACCCTTTGCGAAGACGCCTTCATCTGTCGGCAAAACATAAATTACGGCATCTTTATCAAGGTCTTTAACATCAAGCGTAGCGCCCGA
>CAMPCO010000031.1 GCA_946646305.1 uncultured Clostridia bacterium
GCATCTACTATTGTGGTAATAAGCGGGGAAGCCATAACTGCCGGGTCAAAGCCTATCTTTTTAGCGAGGATGGGGAGCATTGAGCCTATAATCTTTGCCACCATAACGGTTAAAAGCAATGTTCCGCAAACAACTAAGATTTCAAGCAATTCTTTGCCTGTATCAAACCGATGGAACATAAGGTTATCTATAAAGAATAGTTTTAGCGCATTAACGCCCGCAAGAACAATACCGCAAAGGATGGAAACCCTGAACTCTTTCCACAAAACTTTAAATATATCGCCAAACTCGATATCGCCTGTTGAAATACTGCGGATAACGGTAACGGAAGACTGACTGCCCGAATTACCGCTTGTATCCATAAGCATCGGAATAAAGGCGATAAGGGCGATAAATTTGCTGAGTTTACCTTCAAAATTAGCGATTATACTGCCTGTAAATGTTGCGGAAATCATAAGAAGCAGAAGCCAGGGAATTCTTGCTTTAAAGGTTTCAAAAATGCCTGTTCTGAAATATGTGTGTTCGCTCGGCAAAATAGCCGCCATCTTTTCGATATCCTCGGTTGCCTCTTCTTGCAATACATCGATAGCATCGTCAACCGTAACAATACCGACAAGCCTGTTTTCCTTATCAACAACAGGAAGCGCCAAAACATCGTAATGCTCGAACATATTGGCAACATCTTCCTTATCATCAAGGGTATGGGCGGAAATGACATTGCTATCCATTATATCTTCGATTTTGCAATCTTTTTTATTTAAAAGCAAATCTTTAACCGAAACAATACCGAGAAGGTGTCTGCCGCGGTCGGTAACATAGCAGGAGTATATTTCCTCGGCATCAAAACCGATGGTTCTTATCCTGTCAAAAGCCTGATCGACCGTCATATCCTTTTTAAGGTCGATATACTCGGTGGTCATAATACTGCCGGCGCTGTCATCGGGGTAGGCAAGCAGTTGATTTATCAATTTTCTTGTTTGAGTATCGGTGGCTTTAAGTATCTTTTTTGCAACATTGGCGGGCATTTCATCAATGATATCAACGGTATCATCCATAAAAAGCTCATCTACAACTTCTCTAAGCTCTTTATCACTGAAAGCCTCGATTAGCAGCTGCTGCTTATCGCTTTCCATTTCAACAAAAACTTCACTCGCAAGTTCTTTCGGCAAAAGGCGGAAAAGAACGATAACATCCTTTTCGGGAAGCTCTTCAAATATAAGCGCAATATCAGGAGGCTGCAGACTTGATAGTTCTTCTTTTAGCAAACTAAACTTTCTGTTTTTAATCAGATCTAAAATGTATTCAATGTTTATTTCATTCATAGATCCATCCTCCTTATACTAAATTTAAAAACCCTGCCTTGTAAATTGACAGGGTTCTATTCATATTATATTTATTTTTAAATGCTTTGTCAACTTTAATCTTTACGAATATTAACAAGATGCGCAATAGATGGAATTGATTTACCCTGCATACTTGAAGTGGGGGAAAGGAGAGCCCCTGTAGGCACAAATAAAATATTCTTGAATGTTCCGTCAAGCATTCGGTTCATAATATAGGAATTGAGTATTGAAGCCGAACATCCGCAACCCGAACCACCCGAATGAACATCCTGATTTTTGATATTAAACATCATAAGCCCGCAATCGGAATGCTTGAACCTGATATCGATATTATCTTTGCTGAATAACTCATACAAAAGCTCACTGCCCGTTTTTCCGAGATCACCTGTAAAAATTAAATCATAATCATCAATTCCCGTGCCGGTATCATCAAAAAACGCCTTTATTGTGCTATAAGCCGCAGGAGCCATAGCTGCACCCATATTATTTGCATCCTTAACACCAAGGTCACAAACCTTGCCGAATGTAACCGCAGAAATATATGGTTTACCGCTATCGCATTTTAATATCGATGCGCCTGCGGCGGTGGTTGTCCACTGGGAAGTAGGAGTTCTTTGGTTTCCGTATTCAAGCGGAAATCTGTACTGCCTTTCCGCAGAACAAAAGTGAGAGGATGTTACTACCGCGGATATATTTAATACACCGTTATCTATCATAAGGGAAGAAAGACCGAGACCCAGTCCCATAGTTGAACAGGCGCCATATATGCAGGAAAGGGGAATATTATAATCAATAAGTCCGAAAGTTGAACCGATACACTGGTTTAAAAGGTCACCCGCAAAAATCAAATCAATATTATCAGGTTTTATATTTGCGCGGCTCAAAGCGTGCTTTAGTGCCAGCTCTTGCAGTTTGCTTTCCGCCATTTCGTAACTTTTAGTGCCAAATCTTATATCTTCGTTATATTCATCAAATTCTTTGCCGATAGGTCCATCGTGTTCCTTTTTGCCGACTACACTACCGTATCCTATGAAGGATGGTCTGTTTTCGGTAATATAAGTGAATTTTCCTTGCTTTTTGCACATATTATCCCCCTAACACTTTAATCAGATAATAGATTATTCCGTAAATTATGCTTGCCGCCGTTCCGTATAGTATTACAGGTCCTGCAATCTTAAAAATACTGGCGCCAACCCCCATTATAAAACCTTCGTTTTTATATTCTATAGCGCTTGAACAAATAGCATTAGCAAAGCCTGTTATGGGTACCAGTGTACCGGCGCCGGCGTGTTTTGCTAATTTTTCATATAATCCAAATCCTGTTAAAAATGCGGCAATAACTATAAGGGTTGAAGGCACCGCCGCTTTTAAAATATCGCCCTTTATATCAAAAGACGCATAAAAATTAAACAAAAACTCACCAAAAGTGCAAATCAAGCCGCCTATTACAAAACTCATTATAAAATCTTTCGGTTTTGGCGATGGCTTTGAGTGTTTTTTTACAAGAACACTGTATTCATTTTCCTTTATCATAAATTCACCTCAAGGAATATTGTTTCAAATCGTATCATTTTTATTCGTATTTCTTGACTTTAATCTTTTTTATAAATATAATAACAAAGGTGATTTTATGAGTATACTTAATGTTGTTCTGGTAGAGCCTGAAATCCCTCAAAACACGGGTAACATTGTAAGAACCTGTGCCGCAACGGGGGCAAGACTTCATATTGTAAAACCGATGGGCTTTACAATAGATGATAAAAAACTTAAAAGAGCAGGTCTTGATTACTGGCATTATTTAGATATTACTTATTATGAAAACCTTGATGATTTTTTTAATAAGGTAAAAGGTAGCTTTTATTTCTTTACAACAAAAGGGCAAAATGTTTACAGTGATGTTAAGTATCCCGATAACTGCTATCTCTTTTTCGGCAAAGAAACAAAGGGTTTGCCCGAAGAACTGCTGATAAAGCACCCGAAAGAGTGTCTTCGTTTGCCGATGGGGGATACAATAAGAAGTCTTAACCTTTCAAACACTGTAGCGGTGGCGGTTTATGAGGTTTTAAGGCAGTGGAATTTCCCCGAGCTTCAAAACAAAGGCGAACTGCATAATTTTTCTTGGAAAAATTTTACATAAATTATTGTAAAATCAATTATTTTGTGATAATATATAGTTATAAATTTAACAATATGTTTCTGAAAGGGTATGTGTTATGAGTAAATTAAACAAAAAAACAGTTGACGACATTAATGCAAAGGGCAAAAAAGTTCTTGTTCGTTGCGATTTTAATGTTCCGCTAAAGGGTGGCGTTATAACCGATGAAAATCGTATTGTTGCCGCGCTTCCTACTATTAAAAAGTTATTGAATGACGGCGCAAAGGTTATTCTTTGTTCCCATCTCGGCAAGCCGAAGGGTGAGCCCAAGCCCGAGCTTTCTTTGGCTCCTGTTGCCAAAAGGCTCAGCGAGCATCTCGGCATCCCGGTAAAATTCTGCCCGGATGACCAGGTTATAAGCGATAAAGTTTTGGCTGAAATTGAAAATATGAAGGAAGGCGAAGTTATCCTTCTTGAAAACACCCGTTACAGAGCAGAAGAGACCAAAAACGGTGAAGAATTTGCAAAACAGCTCGGTTCTTTTGCCGATATTTTTGTAAACGATGCTTTCGGTACTGCTCATAGGGCGCATAGCTCAAATGTAGGCGTTGTTTCCCATGTTGAAACTGCCGTTGCAGGCTATTTGATTGAAAAGGAATTAAAGTATTTAGGCAATGCGGTTAATGACCCCGCTCGTCCTTTTGTAACCATTTTGGGCGGCGCAAAGGTTTCCGATAAGCTTTCTGTTATTGAAAATCTTTTAACCAAAGCTGATACAATTATTATCGGCGGCGGTATGGCTTATACTTTCCTTAAAGCACAGGGTTATTCTATAGGTAAATCTCTTGTAGATGATGAAAAACTTGATTACTGCCTTAATGTTCTTAAAACTGCGAAAGAAAAGGGCGTAAACCTTCTTTTGCCGATTGATGTTATATGTGCAAAATCTTTCCCCGATCCTATTGATGCTCCTATCGAAAATGCGGTATATGATATAGATAACATCCCCGATGATGTTATGGGTCTTGATATCGGTCCCAAATCTGCCGAACTTTTTGCTAATGCGGTTAAATCTGCTAAAACTGTTGTTTGGAACGGACCTATGGGCGTTGCTGAAAACCCGCTTTTTGCAAAAGGCACCATTGCCGTTGCCAAATCAATGGCAGAAACCGATGCCGTTACCGTTATCGGCGGTGGCGACTCTGCGGCGGCAGTTAATAACCTCGGCTTTGGCGATAAGATGACTCATATTTCTACCGGCGGCGGCGCTTCTCTTGAATTCCTTGAAGGCAAGGAACTTCCCGGCATTGCTGCACTTAATGACAGATAATAATTTTAAGCGGCAATAAAATGCCGCTTAAAATATGTTTTTTGGAGGAAAAATTATGAATAAACAAAAAAGAACTCCTGTAATTGCAGGAAACTGGAAAATGAATAAAACACCCGCAGAAACATTTGCTTTTATAAACGAGGTAAAACCCCTTGTTGCCGATGCAGATTGCAAGGTTGTTTTCTGCGTTCCGTTTGTAGATTTGGCTCCCGCTATTGAAGCCGCAAAGGGCAGTAATATCGCCATCGGCGCTCAAAACTGCCATTTTGAAAAGTCTGGCGCATTTACCGGCGAAATCTCTGCAGAAATGCTTAAAAGCATGGATGTTGAATATGTTATTATAGGTCATAGCGAACGCAGACAGTATTTTGCAGAAACTAATGAAACGGTTAATAAACGCACCCGCGCCGCTTTAGCAGAAGGTCTTAAAGTTATTCTTTGCGTTGGTGAAACTCTTGCCGAGCGTGAAGCAGGTATAACATCCGAAATCGTTTCAATGCAGTTAAAGGTTGCCCTTAACGGTATTTCTGCTGATGAACTTGAAAACATCATTATAGCTTACGAGCCTGTTTGGGCTATCGGCACAGGCAAAACCGCTACAAGCGACCAGGCGGAAGAGGTTTGCGCTATTTTAAGAAATCTTGTTAAAGAACTTTATAGCGAAAACGAAGCAGAAAAAATCGTTATTCAGTACGGCGGTTCTATGAATGCCGGCAACGCAGATGAGCTTCTTTCAAAACCCGATGTTGATGGCGGTCTTATCGGCGGCGCATCTTTAAAATCAAACGACTTTTCTATAATTGTTAAAGCCGCTTCCAAATAAGGGTGATAATAATGAAGAAACCAATAGTTTTAACAATAATGGATGGCTTTGGCTTTAATGTTAAAGATAAAAAAATCAATGCCATATATGCCGCAAACACTCCGCGCCTTGATGATATTTTTTCAAATTACCCAACCACCCAAATCGGTGCTTCCGGTCTTGATGTTGGTCTGCCGGACGGTCAGATGGGTAATAGCGAGGTAGGGCATACCAACATCGGCGCAGGCAGGGTAGTTTATCAGGAATTAACCCGTATTACAAAATCTGTAAATGATGGTGACTTCTTTAAAAACCCCGCTTTTTTGAAGGCTATTGAAAACGCTAAAGAAAATGACGGCGCTCTGCATTTTATGGGACTATTGTCCGATGGCGGCGTACATAGTCATATCGAACATCTTTTTGCCCTTATAAAACTTGCAAAACAAAATGGTATGGAGCGTGTATATATTCATGCTTTGCTTGATGGCCGCGATGTATCTCCCACAAGCGGTGCGGGCTTTATAAGAGAGCTTGAAAACAAATGTAAAGAAATAGGCTGCGGTAAAATTGCAACCGTTCTCGGCAGATTTTACGGTATGGATCGTGATAATCGTTGGGAGCGTGTCGGCAAAGCTTATGCCGCGCTTGTTTACGGCGAGGGCGAGCAAACAGATAGCCCTGCTGAATATGTTGAGAAATCATATACAATAAAAGATGATGAGGGCAAGTTCTTAACCGATGAATTTGTTATTCCGGCCGTTGTATCGGGCACAGAAAGAATAAAAACAGGCGATAGTGTTATCTTTTATAATTTCCGCCCCGACAGAGCAAGAGAAATTACCAGAACCTTTGTTGATGATGATTTCTCCGGCTTTGAAAGAAAAGGCGGCAGACAAAAGGTATTCTATGTTTGTATGACTCAATATGACGCTTCTATGCCTAATGTTCATGTTGCATTCAAGCCCGAAGAGCTTACAAATACCCTCGGTCAGTTCCTTGCCGACAGGGGAATGACTCAGCTTAGAATTGCCGAAACCGAAAAATATGCCCATGTAACCTTCTTCTTTAACGGCGGCAGAGAGGTTATGTTCAAGGGTGAGGACAGAATTCTTGTTAATTCACCTAAGGTTGCCACCTATGATTTAAAGCCCGAAATGAGCGCCATTGAGGTTTGCGATAAGGTTTGTGAAGCGATTGAAAGCCTTAAATATGATGTTGTAATTCTAAACTTTGCAAACTGCGATATGGTAGGTCATACCGGCGTTTTCTCTGCGGCTGTAAAAGCCGTTGAAACGGTTGATACTTGCGTTGGCAGAGTTATGGACTCCACCTTAAAATCGGGCGGAGTAATGCTTCTCACCGCTGACCACGGCAATGCCGATTGTATGCTTGACGATAACGGAAAGCCCTTTACCGCTCATACAACAAACCCTGTTCCGTTTGCGGTTATCGGTAAAGATTGCACCCTTAGAACAGGCGGCAAGCTTTGTGATATTTCGCCTACCATCATTAAACTTTTAGGTCTTGAACAACCAAAAGAGATGACAGGGAAATCTATTATTGAATAGAATAGAACCAAATTTAACCTCCGATTAACAAATCGGAGGTTTTTTATTTAAAAAAGTTTTTTTGAGGAAAACAAAGAATATTAAAGCAAATTAAAGAAAAACAGAGATTGTTACATTTAAAGCATAGTTTTCACTAAAAAAATACTTAAATTTTTCCAAAAAATGCTTGACTTTTTAAAGATTTCGCCGTATCTTAATACAGTCAACTTAATATGTTTTATTAGTTGTGTTTAACGCATCTGTGTATAGTAAGGCAAGATAATTTTTTGCTATAGTATGTTTCATACTATGAAAACCCTTTGTCAGGGCAAAAAATATTATCTGCCGGGGTTGCGCAGGGTAAACGTAGAAATTTACTACTGTCGAACTTTTTGTTTGACAAAGGGGGATGCTTAAATGGCAAAAAATAATATTTTAGAGTTAAAAGACATATACGTTTCTTTTGACGGTGAAAAGGTTCTTGACGGGCTTAATCTTTCTATTGAAGATAAAGAGTTTATAACTCTTCTCGGCCCATCGGGATGTGGCAAAACAACCACATTGCGCATTATTGCGGGATTTCTTGATCCGGATAAAGGAGACGTATTTTTTGATGGGGAGAAATTCAACGGAATTCCGCCCCACAAAAGACAGGTTAATACCATATTCCAAAGATATGCTTTGTTTCCGCATCTTAATGTTTATGAAAACATTGCTTTTGGAATGAGGGTTAAAAAAAGACCTGAAGCGGAGATTAAGCAAGAGGTTACAGACCTTTTGCGCCTTGTAAACCTTGAGGGCTTTGAAAAGCGCAGAATATCAACCCTTTCGGGCGGTCAGCAGCAGCGTGTTGCCATTGCTCGCGCAATAGCAAACAGACCAAAAGTTTTATTGCTTGATGAACCGCTTGCGGCGCTTGACCTTAAACTTAGAAAAGATATGCAAAAAGAACTTCGCAATATGCAGCAAAAGCTCGGCATAACCTTTATTTTTGTAACCCACGACCAGGAAGAGGCATTAACTATGTCTGACCGCGTTGTTGTTATGGATAAGGGTAAAATACAACAGGTCGGCACTCCGCAAGATATCTATAATGAGCCGAAAAACGCCTTTGTAGCCGATTTTATCGGTGAGTCCAATATAGTTGACGGCAAGATGATTGAAGACTATCTGGTGGAAATTGACGGCCACAACTTTAAATGCCTTGATGCAGGTTTTGAAAAGAATGAGGCTGTTGATGTTGTTATAAGACCTGAGGATGTTGATATAGTAAAACCCGAAGATGGTGAAATTTGCGGCGAGGTAACATCCATTGCATTCCTGGGCGTTCATTATGAAATAATCGTTGATATTTGCGGTTTTAAATGGATGATACAAACAACCGATGCCGCAAATGTGGGCGACAAGGTTGGACTTATCATCGAGCCGGATGCCATTCATATTATGAAAAAATCTGAATATTCGGGACTTTACGGCGATTACAGTTCATATAGTGATGAAATAGACCAGCTCTCCAACCCGGAAGAAACAACCGAGGAGGCAGCCCATGAATAAAAAAGGTTTCGGCAGCAGAATAGTTGCTTCGCCTTATATTCTTTGGGCGGCATTGTTTGTGATAGTTCCGCTAATCTTTATTGCATATTTTGCTTTTACCGATCCTTCGGGCGCGTTCACTTTTTCAAATATAATGCAAATAGCAAAATACAAAAAAGCATTCGGACTATCAATTCTTTATTCTGTTATAGCCACAATAATTACTCTTTTGATTTCTTACCCGATGGCATATTTTATGACCAAAATGAAGGTAAGCTCTCAAAAAATGATAATGGTTATAGTTATGCTTCCTATGTGGATGAACTTCCTTATAAGAACATATTCCTGGATAACCATTCTTGCAAACAAGGGCCTTATAAATACATTTTTAACATCTATCGGTCTTCACCCTGTAAAGCTTATAAACACACCGGGCGCGGTAATTCTCGGTATGGTATATGACTTTATTCCTTATATGATTTTGCCGATATATACCGTTATGTCTAAAATTGATAATTCTCTTTTAGAAGCCGCATCCGATCTCGGCTCAAACGGTTTTTCAAGGCTCAGAAAAGTAATTCTTCCGCTATCTTTCCCGGGTGTAATTTCGGGAATTACCATGGTTTTTGTACCTTGCGTCAGCACATTTTATATATCCCAAAAGCTCGGCGGCAACAAGAACTTGCTTATAGGCGATGCAATAGAATACTTATTTAATTCAGGACCTGACTTTTATAATGTTGCTTCAGCGCTTTCACTTGTTCTTATGGTGATGATTTTAATTTGTCTTTTTGTGATGAATTATTTCACCGATAGTGAGGAGGCGACAGTTCTATGAAGATATTATCTCGTATTTATGTTGCCTTGATGGTATTCTTTTTGTATGCACCTGTTGCGGTAATGATATTCTTTTCGTTTAACTCAGGTGAGAGCGTTTGGGTTTTTGAAGGGTTTTCAGCTTCCTGGTATGCAGATGCATTCACTAATACAGAAATGATTGAGGCGCTTGAAAGAACACTTATTGTTGCAATTCTTTCCGCCACCATTTCAACCGTTCTCGGCACTGCCGCGGCGGTGGGAATTTTGGCATTTAGAAAGAAGATAACCAAAAATGCCATAATGAGCGTTACCAATATTCCTATGATGAATGCGGATATTGTAACCGGTGTTTCTTTAATGCTTTTCTTTGTCTTTATCGGCAAAATTTTAGGGGCTTATGAGTCGCTCGGTTTTGCAACTGTTTTGATTGCGCATATAACATTTAATCTGCCTTATGTTATTTTATCGGTTATGCCAAGACTTAAAGCCACAGACCATAGCTTGCATGATGCGGCTCTGGATCTTGGATGCACGCCCATTAGCGCGTTTTTTAAGGTTATTATTCCCGCAATTAAAACAAGTATATTTACGGGCTTTATAATGGCGTTTACATTATCGCTTGATGATTTTGTTATAAGCTATTTTACCTGCGGCCATTATCAGACACTGCCGATACTCATTTACAATATGACTAAAAAGACCGTTACACCGGATGTTTATGCTCTTTCAACAATCATATTTATCGCAGTATTCGTTTTGCTTATTCTCTATAATATTGCAGGTAATAAGAGCGACAAGAAAAGGGGAGTGGTATAAATGAAAAAGATTATTTCTGTTATACTTTGCCTTTGTCTTGTAGCAATACTGTTTACAGGTTGCGGCTATGAATATCAGGAACTAAACCTTGTAGGCAAATATGATAAATCGCTTAAAGGCACAACCCTTAATGTTTATAACTGGGGCGAATATATTTCCGATGGGTCGGACGACTGCCTTGATGTAAACAAAGAGTTTGAAAAACTTACAGGCATTAAGGTTAATTATACCACCTTTGAAAGTAATGAAACGATGTATTCCCAGCTTAAAGGCGGCGGTGTTTCTTATGATCTTATATTCCCATCTGATTATATGATTGAGCGGCTTATAAATGAAAATATGCTTAAAAAGATTGATGTAGGTAAAATTTCAAATTATAAGTATATCGATAAGAAATATAAAGGTCTTTTTTATGACCCCGATGAGGAATACACCGTTCCTTATAATGTCGGAATGGTAGGCGTTATTTATAACAGCGCTTTAATTGATGAGCCTGAGCATTCCTGGGAAGCGTTATGGGATGAAAAATACAGAGATATGTCCCTTAATTTCAGCAACCCGCGTGACGGCTTTATGACAGCGCAGATGATACTTGGTCAAAGTGTTAACACCACAAACAAAAAAGACTGGGATAAAGCGCTCGAAAAACTAAAGCAGGGAAAAGATGTTTTGCAGTCTTATGTTATGGACGAAATATACGGCAAGCTTGAAACAGGTGAAGCCGCAATAGGTCCATATTATGCAGGCGATTATTTGTTTATGAAAGAGATAAACGAAGATCTTGAGTTCTTTTACCCGAAAGAGGGAACAAACATTTTTGTCGATGCAATATGCGTTCCCGAAAGCGCCAAGAACATTGAAGCGGCTATGATGTATATTAACTTCCTTTTAGAGCCCGATGTTTCTCTTGCCAACGCGGAATACATCGGCTATGCATCGCCTAATACCGCAGTAATAGAAAACCCCGATTATTATTACTATAAAAATGAAATTCTTTATCCCGAAGAAAAAGATATGCCAAAGGTTGAATATTATCACGATATAGACCCCGAAATTCGCAGTTATTATGAAAACCTTTGGATAGATTTAAAACTTTATTAACAAAAAACACCCAAAGCTTAATTGCTTTGGGTGTTTTAATATGCTTTAATTATTTTTTCAGTTCCAAATAAAGGTCATCACTGACATTTACTACTCCATTCATATTCTTAAGTTCTACAACAATTTTATCAATATCATTTTTTCTTCTTAGTTGCAAATAAATAGAAGCATTAAGCAGTGCAATATTTTCTTTTCCTTCAATGGCCTTGTTTTTGCTGACTTCTATATCAATTACATTTGCGCCTATTTCTCTTAAATATGTAAGAATGGTTGTTAGGTTTTCCGCTTTATTATAATCAACTGTAAGAGTGGCAGTTCGCTTTGAATTAAGCATTTTATATTCAATCTTAGAGAATATAATCTCTGCAAATACAACCAAAATTGTTGCCGCAATAGCGCCCTCGTAATATCCTGCACCGGTTGCAAGTCCGATAATCGCCGCAACCCAGAACCCCGCGGCGGTCGTAAGTCCCTTAACCTTTCGGTTTTTGGTAACAATTATTGCACCCGCACCGACAAAACCCATACCTGCTATAACCGAAGCGCCAAGACGGGAAATATCGGTATAAAGATTTAGGTTTACATATAGATAAATGCTGGTCATTGTGGTAATAGCGGAGCCGAGGCATATTAGAATATGAGTTCTGAAACCGGCAGGACGGTGCTTAATTTCACGCTCAATACCTATTATTCCGCCAAGCAAAACAGACAATGCGAGTTTTAATAATAAAGACAGGGTATCGGTACCTCTTAAAAAATCTAATGCTTTTATCATATTCTCACCTCACACTTCCTCAATCATTATTACTTTATCAATAGCCGCGATTTGCGAAGTAATTATCGCATGGTGTTGTCTTTTCGGCAGTCTAAGCGAAAAGATTGCGGCGGGATTGCTTCTGTTTTCTTCTCCGGCTTTCTTGGTTTCAATATCATATATTGTTATATTATTATCTCTTAACACTTTAGCCACAGAAGCAATATCGTTTAGCTCTTTTATTTCAACAAAGATATTAACATTTCGCGTTCTGCTTGTTATCATCTTTTCAATAAAGCCGAATTTTGTAATGGTAAGCCACATCAAAACGCAAGAGAAAATTGCTACAGAATAAAAGCCTGCGCCGATAGCAAACCCCATACAAGCGGTGGCAAAAAGTCCGGCGGCGGTGGTTATGCCTTTTATCTTTTGGCTTGATGTAACAATAATTGTTCCCGCGCCCAAAAAGCCGATACCGTTTATTACCTTTGCGCCAAAACGGGAAACATCGGTATAATGCCGCGGGTTGTTTTTTGAAATCTCCAGCCAAACGGTTTTAAGCATTTCATCAAAATAAATCGCGAGCAGTATTGAAAGCGCCGCACCGATGCAAACCATCATATAAGTTCTCGTGCCGGCTGGTCTCTGCTTTTTGCCTCTTTCATAACCGATTATACCGCCGCAGATTAAGGCGAGGAATAATCTCAGTGTGCCTGAAACTGCATTAAAATCGGTCAAGTAAGCATAAATTTCTTTAAGCATGAATTTATGACCCCTTTAAAAAAAATAAAAAAGGATAAAATCTAAAATACGCCTTTAGAAATATATCCTTTTTTTATTCTATCATAATGTTTCGTTTAATGCAAGTGCCATTAGTGTAATCGATTTATAATTTCTATAACTTATAAGTTATTATCAAACTATAATCAGTTCTTTGGGACTTGCAGTTAAATCTTTGTTTCCGTTTTCGGTTATATATATCATATCTTCAATTCTAACGCCGAATTTATCGGGGAGATATATTCCCGGTTCAACGGTAACAATATTGCCTACATTTAAAACATCCTTTGACCTCGGAGAAAGGGTGGGTTCTTCGTGAATATCAATGCCTACGCTGTGGCCAAGCCCATGTCCGAAGTATTCATCATAACCGGCATCAGCTATAATATCTCTTGCTATTTTATCAATTGAATTGCATTCCTTTCCCGCTTTTGCGGCTTTTATAGCAGAAACCTGAGCATTAAGCACAGTATCATAAACAAGCCTTTGTTCATCATTTACACTGCCTACGGCTATAGTTCTTGTCATATCGCTTCTGTAGCCCGCAACCACGGCGCCGAAGTCCATAGTTAAAAAATCGCCTTTTTTGATTTCCTTATCGGTCGGAACACCGTGCGGCAGGGAAGAGTTTTTACCCGATACTACAATAAAATCAAAAGCAACCTCTTCGCTTCCGATTTTTCTCGAATAAAACTCCATATCGAGCATTACTTCTTTTTCGGTTCTGCCGGGTTTAATTCTATCAATAATATATGCAAAAGTGTTATCGGTTATTTCTTGCGCGAGAACTATATTTTTAAGTTCTTCGTCTGTTTTTACTGCGCGCATTTTTTTAAGCTTTGCCGATAAGAAGTCATCTGACACTATCTCTGCATTAACGCCTTTTTTAAGGTTATTTAATTCACTTATGGTTACATATTCGCTCTCAATTAAAACAGATTTTATGCCTAATTCAGAGATTATATCGTTTAACTGATTGTTAAGGTTTAATAGTTTTATAACCTTTAAGTCTCTGGCATTCTTTTCAGCGGCTTCAAAATATCTTGAGTCGGCAAATAGATAAATATTATCTTTTGTTATAAGAACGGCGCCCTCAGAAATATAGGTCCCGGTAAGATAATATCTGTTTTGAGCCGATAATATAAGAGCGGCTGTATTTTTTTCAAATTCTTTTGTAAGTTCTATAGCTTTATTATTCATTATTCTGTCCTCAAAGCGGTTGCGGGATCTTTTCTTGCGGCAATTTTAGAAGGAATAAGACCTGCAACAAATGTTAATAGCATACTGATTATAACAAGGAATATTGCACCCTTTAAGGGTAATACCGCGGCTAACTGCGGCATACCGCTTAGCTTTTGTATTATAGCATTGATGGGGAGTATCAAAAGCAGTGTCAGTGCAATACCCAAAGCGCCGGCAAAGAAGCCTTCAATAATCGTTTCGGCATTGAACACATTGGAAACATCTCTTTTGGAAGCACCCATAGCACGAAGAACGCCGATTTCCTTTGTTCTTTCAAGTACCGAAATATAGGTAATAATTCCTATCATTATGGAAGATACAACAAGCGAAATGCTGACAAATGCTATCAAAACATAGCTTATAACATTGATTATTGTAGTAACCGATTTTAGCATAAGTCCTATATAATCGGTATAATCAATTCTTTTTTCTTCACTGACCTTTTTATTATAATCGGTAATAATATTGCTGATTTTTTCTTTAGC
>CAMPCO010000032.1 GCA_946646305.1 uncultured Clostridia bacterium
CCCGTGTCATTACATTTTTCGCAGGTATACTTTATTCCCTCAACACCTGCTTTTTTGAGTATTTCATCCCTTGATTTTGAAAGGGCATCCATTTCATTTTTAATCTTTTCAAGCGCCGCCTGATTACCCGAAAGAGCGGTTACGGCAAGCTTGGCGCCAAGGGCTTTAAAGGCATCGCCTATTGCGGCAAAATCGCGGTTTTCATTAGTTAGTTTTTCTATTTTTTTGTTGTACTCAGCCGTGTTTTTTTTGAGTATCTCTTTCTTTTGTTCAAGCGCTTTTGCTATGGCTTCTCTTTTTTCCAAAATGCCGCCCCCTTTCAGTCTTCTTCAAGCGATTTTTCAAACGCTTCAAGATCATATCCCGCATAGGAATTGTTATCTTTTTTTGCAGTTTTTCTCTTCTTTGTATCTTGTAAAACATCCTCCGGTGTTTTTATACCTTTTTTATGCCAGGATTCAAGTATCGCCGAAATATATGCAACTGAAAATTTAGATTTTGTATCAACGCAGGTATCGTAAGCCGCCTTTAAAAGATTTGTGGATATCTGCCACTCGTTAAGCCACATATCGGAAAGGCTTTTTTCCTTTTCGCTGGGGTTTCTTTTTTCAATGCCGAAAACCGATTGAACCGTTTTCCAGGCGAGGTCTTCCCTCGCTTCTTTTGCGACAATTTCTTCGGCGCTTTTAACCGAGTCAACCCCTGCGTTTAGCCATTTTGTCGAATGGGTTTTTATAAAGCTTAAATTGCATTTGCCGCAGCTTGCCGCATAGGAGATAAGATAAAGAATTACCGCGGGCTCCATACCGCAATCATCGTAAAGATAAACTATATAAGAGGACTCGTTCTGCTTTAAATTCCTGCCGAAAAAGGACTGCGCCTGGCGGAACAAAAATCTTAAATTTTCATCCTCCATACCGCGTTTTATAACATCCTGCCTTGTGGGCATATCAATATTTTTTGTAATAATTTTCGGCTTTTCGTTTTGTGCCGATTCCCTCTCGCTTGTAAGAAGCCCCGCTTCCACCCAAAAGGAAAGCGCGTCTTCGGTTTCGGGCTTTGTTATTCCGAGGCGATTTGAAATAGCTTCGGCATCTATTCCCTCTGCCAGACTGCGAAAGGCGCAAAGCAAAACTTTAAGCTGGGTGTTTGTGGCAAGTTTGAGCCATTTATCCGCCGCTTCGGCAGGCAGTAAAAATGCATTGCCGAGTTTTTCGGTATTAACCGCGTATTTCAAAAAAATCGCCCCCTTTATATTTATTGGAATAATATTATACCAACTATTTGCGGTTTTGTAAATAAAAAAAAGACCGATTATAAAATCGGTCTTTTGTGTCGGCACCTACTTATTTTCCCGGGCAGCTGCCCGCCAAGTATCTTCAGCGCAAACGAGCTTAACTTCCGTGTTCGGTATGGGAACGGGTGGACCCTCGCCGCAATCAGCACCGACTGTGCGCCGCCTTTTTGACGGCAAGTGGAATTATACCACGATAAAAATTATTTGTCAAGCGTTTTTTAAACTTTTTTCAAAATCTTTTCAGATAATTTTTTATGGCTTAAAAACAGTTCTTTTTCATCCCGGTAGCAATCGGAATAAACCTCTATAACCGCATCGCCTTTATAGCCGCAGTTTTGCGCCGTTTCAAAGAATGAGCCAAAATCAAAATTGCCGCAAAGGGGCAAAAGGCAATCTTTTTCGGGCAGGAGATTATCGCTTATATGCAGATGCTTTACCCTGCTTCCCAAAAGCTTCATCGCATCAAAGGGCGAGTACCCGCCGCGGAAGGACTGCTTTATATCAAGGCAAAAAGCCGCCGCTTCTCCCAGATGCTTTGCCATGTCGCGCAGCGTATCCATACTGCCCGCCCTGAATTTAACAACATTCTCCTGCAAAAGGGTGGCGCCCTCTCGTTTTAGCATTAAACTCATTTCGCCAAAGCGGTCAAAATACTCGGTATTGGTTAAAAATTTATTCGGCTTGCCGCCGTGCATAACAACATATTTTCCGCCAAGCTCGGTTACTATTTCGGCATAACGCTTGTATGTATCAAGTCCCTCGCGGTATCTTCTCTCATAAGATGAGAAATAAACAAAAGACTCCGCAAGCGAAAAGGTCGGGTGAACCGATAAAACGCTTATATCATATTCCCTTGCAATACCCTTTAATATTTTTACGAAATCGGGTTCTAATTCCGACAAAGCATTAAAGAATATTTCGGTGGTATGAACATTGTTTTCCCCGATTTTCTGAAGCGATTTTTCGGTGAGAAGCGGGTAAAAACAAGAGGTTGAAATTCCTATTTTCATATCTTTTCTCCGGGTGTTACATAGATTGTTTTATTTGTTGTATAGATTACCATTCCCGCCTTTGCGCCGGATGGTTTTTTAACATATTTTATAGGTGTATAGTCAACGGGAACATTTGAAGAGGCAGCCGCCGCCGAATGAGCCGCGGCAAGAGTTGCGGCATATTCTATTGTTTCTTCGCTTACTTCTTTTCCGCCGCAAAGCACCACAACATGCGACCCCGGAATATTCTTTGTATGGAACCAAAGGTCGCCTTTTGAAGAAATAACGGTGGTAATATAGTCGTTTTGAATATTGTTTTTGCCGACAAGTATCTTATAGCCCTCTTTGGACTCTAAACTCTCGATTTCGGGGGCTTTTTTCTTTTTCTTTGAACCGGTTTTTCTGTTTGTTTTTATGTATCCCGCAAGGGTTAATTCTTCCCTTATCTCGTTTATTTCGCTAAGTGTATTCGCCTTTGAAAGCGAATATAAAACCGTGTTTAAATATTCTATTTCCTTTTGGTCATTGTCTATTAAAGCTTTAAGGGTTTGCTCGGCATTCCGGCTTTTGCGGTATTCTTTAAAATACTTTGCCGCATTCGCCGCGGGGGATAAAGCCGGGTCAAGCGGAATATCGATATTCTCCCCGCTTTCGGAATAATAGTTTAAAACATTTATCTTGCGGCTCCCCGGGGTTATCAGGTGGATATTCGCCTTAATAAGCTCGCCGTATAACAGCCATTTTTCGCGATCGGCGGCAGAGGAGAGTTCCGCTTTTCTTGTGTTTATTCGCCTGTTTGCGCGCGAGATAAGGTTTTTAAGCAGTCTTTCAAGATCACCGCCTGCCCTTTTTTGCAAAGCGGCAAGTTCTCTGTCGCGGTAGAAGGTGTCAAGCAGCTCGGAATAGCTTTCCATTTCCTTTTTTGTGTAAAAGTTTCCGTACTGGCTGATAGGCAAAAAAGAATAGTCTTTCGGAGTGCCGCTATCATCATATAGAATATACGGCTTGCCGCCCGAGATTACGGCATTTTTAAGGTCTTCAAGAACGGTTACAAGAGGTGAAAGGTTTTCGCTTTCCTTATAATTTTCATCATCAAGCCCTGAAAGGTAAACCATTTCCCTTGCCACCAGCGGGGACATACCGTCCGCCACCGACAAAAGGGCATCGCTCAGCCTGCCGCCATGACTTAGTGCCGATTTTGCAATTCTTTCGGCGCCAAGGGTTATAATATCAAGTTTTTCTCTGCTTTCGGGCAGTTCGTAAACTGCGCCGGGGGCTATAATTCTGCTTGTGTTTTCAATACCCGTGCGGCGAACGGCATCGATTATTTTGCCGCTTTCGCGCGCGAGAATAATATTGGATGATTGCCCCAAAAATTCGCAGATGATTTTTAAATTTTCCCTGTCTCCCATTTCGTTTGTGGCTTCAAAATTAAGGCATAAAACCCGTTCAAAGCCGAAAGTTTCAGTTCCCGTAAACCTTGCCGCGGAAAAATATTTTCTTAAAAGCATACAAAACATCGGCGGGGTTTCGGGGTTTTCGGGAGCGTTTTCGGTGAAATGAATTCTTGCCATTCCGCCCTTTACGGATATAAGCATTTTTTTATTAAAATCTTTTTTGCGCAGGGCTAAAACCAGCTCTTCTCTTGAAGGCTGGTAGATTTTATAAATATGAGAATTTTCGGCTTCTTCTATTTCTTTTGAAACACAATGCAAAAAATATCCGTCAAAGGGCATATTATTCTCCTAAAAGGGTATTTATTTCTTTTAATGCGGTTTTCTCTCCATTTAGCAGTTCCGCCTTTTGCGGCACGGCAGACAAAGCATTGCAAAGTTCGGCGCAAAGCCTTTTTTGGCGCTTTAAATAAGCGATGTTGTCTTCACTTGTGGGCTTTATTTCGCCTATTCTGCCGGCGGCAGGCCTCAGCTTATAGGCCTTGCCGCAAAAGATAGCTTCCATAACGGAATAAAGCCTTCCGCTGTCGCAAACCGCCTCTTCCCGCGTGACCTTAAAGCCGTTTTTCGCTAAATATTCGCGCAGAGTATCAGCGGCGGTCATCGGTTGCAAAATAAGGGAAACGCCGCTTTTTTTAAGCCACGGCGCGCGGCTTATTATACCCGATATAACATCGCCGCCCATACCCGCGATTATAATGGTATCGGCATCCTTTTCTCCTATAAGGTCTAAACCATCGCAAAGATAAAGCGGGATATCCGCCTTTTCGCTCTCAAAGGTTTTCCTTGCGTTTAAAAAAGGCTTTTTGTTTATTTCGGTTGCCATAACCGATTTGCATTTTCCGCTTTTATACAAAAAAACGGGCAAATAGCCGTGGTCGGTTCCAACATCACAAACCCTGCTGCCCGTTTTTACGAAAGATGCCGCCATAGTAAGCCTTTTGCTTAAAATGTGCATCTTTATTTTACTGCTTCGTTGAGTTTAGCAACAAATTCATCGCAGTCAACACCGTGAACGGCGCAAGCCTGCTCTACTGTTTCGCCGCGAGAAGCGGGACAACCGAGGCAATGCATACCTATTGCCAGAAACTGGCCTGCAAGCTCGGGG
The DNA here is from genome assembly GCA_946646305.1 of uncultured Clostridia bacterium. GTDB lineage: Bacteria > Bacillota > Clostridia > Oscillospirales > Acutalibacteraceae > UBA737. The sequence continues at coordinate 4,852 of CAMPCO010000032.1, forward strand.
TGATTATCGAGAATATCTCCGATTATTAAATCTTTTGTAATTGCCATAATTATACATCCTTTCTTTATATGTAAACTCAAAAGAGTTTTGGTTCTGTTTCGGTTTCTTTTCTTGCGTGGTTATAAAGCTTTATATTATCAAGCGCCCAAACGGGTGAGGTGAATGCGCCTTTGTCCGATTTGAGCAGGGCATCCTTCATCTCATAGAGGCGGGAGTCCATAAGGTCAAGTTCCGATAATATCTCCGCTTCCATAGTCATAGGCCTTACCGCCGCACCGTATTCGGGAACGCCGTGGTGAGATAAAATCATATGCTTTAAAAGGGTTTCGGTTTGTTGGTTTATTCCGAGTTTTTCGGCATATTTGCCGACAATTTCGGCACCCATAGTTATATGCCCTAAAAGGTTGCCGTTTACCGAGTAGCCATCGGCAGTGCCTGTTTCATTGACGATATATTCTTCGGTTTTCGCAATATCGTGAAGCATAGCGCCCGCTATAAGCAGTTCGCGGTCCAAAAAAGGATAGATATTGCAAACCGCATCGGCAAGTCTTACTATCGACAAGGTGTGCATTAAAAGTCCGCCGCGAAGCGCGTGATGAAGTTTGAATGCCGCGGGCCAGAAAAGAAGTTTTTCTTTATAATCTGCATAAATGGCGGTAACAATTCTTTTTAAATCTTCATCATTAAAGTTTTCGGCTATGGAAAACAGTTCGTTATACATCTCTTCGCCGCCGAAAGCCGCTGATTTTACAAGGTCTTCCGCGTTTATGTTGTCCGTCTCCATAGCGTGGCGAATTCTATCAACGCGAAGTTGCTTTGTGCCTTTATAGTCTACAATATTTCCTCTTACCTTTACAATATCTCCGGCGGCATATTCGCCGTATTCTTCAGGTGTATAGCCCCAGATTTTTGCGTTCATTTCGCCGGTTTTATCGCCTATATTAAAATCGAGATAAAAATCGCCTTTAACGGTTGATTTTTTATCAAGCGTTTTTATAACACAAAAGCATTCAACCTTATCGCTATGGTCAATTTTATTAAAATTCATTATTCTTCCCCTTTTTGAAGATTTTTATAAAAGGCGGTGGCAAGCGCATCGCACCGCTCGTTTTCAGGGTGCCCCGCGTGGCCTTTTACCCACTCTATTTTAACATCGTGAACATCAAGAAGATTTAAAAGTTCTTCCCAAAGTTCGATATTCTGCGCCGGCTTTTTATCGGCTTTTCGCCATCCGTTTTGCCGCCAGGAAGCCGCCCAGCCCTGATTTATGCCATCCGCCACATATTTTGAATCGGTGACAAGTTTTACAACACAGGGTTCTTTAAGCGCCGAAAGCCCTTTTATCGCGGCGGTAAGCTCCATACGGTTGTTGGTGGTGTTTTCTTCGCCGCCCGATAGTTCTTTTTCCGCTTTGCCATACCGCAAAACAACACCCCATCCGCCGGGGCCGGGGTTACCAGAGCAGGCGCCATCGGTAAATATTTCAACAAATCTTTTAGTTTCTGCCATACTAATATCTTCTCACAACACCCACAACCCTGCCGAGCACGGATGGTTTTTCGGGATAAATGGGGTCAAAATCAGGGTTTTCGGGCATAAATATTACCTGTTTATCTTTTATAAGAAGCCTTTTAACGGTTGCTTCATCATCATCCATACCTATTATAATATCACCGCTTTTGCAGGGGGCGTTTTTATCGGCTATTACTATATCCCCATCAAGAATACCGGCATTTTTCATGCTAAGCCCCTTAACCTTTAAGGCAAAAAGCCCTTCCATACTCTTGGTGGGATAAGGTATATAATCTTCTATCTGCTCAACCGCGAGAATGGGCTGACCGGCGGTAACTCTGCCGACAAGCGGAACCATTGAAGCGGCATAATCATTGCGAATTTTAATAGCGCGGGAATAGCGCGCATCGCGCTCGATATAATCTTCTCTTTCCAAAAAATTCAGTATCTCGTGAACGGTAGAGGTTGATTTGATACCCGTTGCGTCACATATTTCGCGTATTGTAGGCGGTATGCCTTCATTAGTTCTTTTAACAAGAAATCTGTAAACATTTTCCTGCTTTTCACTAAGCGGCATTTTAGACATAAAATTACCTCCCGAACATTTATTCGCCTTTATTATATCAAAGCTTTCTCCTTCTTGCAAGTATTGTTTTAATTTCCTTTATTATTTCCGCCGCGCCGTAAAGAATTATTCCCGCGCCGAAAAACTTTGATATCCATTTTGCGCCTATAAAGGAAGACAGAAAAACCCCTGCCGCAGCGCCTAAAATTCCGCCCGATGAAATATACAAAGCGGCGGTAAAATCAATCCTTTTTTTAATTGTGTTTAAAATGGTGGTAAAAAGGGCTATGGGCACAAAAAACAAAAGGTTTATCCCCTGCGCTTTAAACTGCTTAAATCCGAAAAAACTTCTTAAAAAAATAATCAAAACCGCGCCGCCGCCAAGCCCCATAGAAGCCAAAAAGCCCGCAGCAGCCGCCGATAAAATCAAAAATATTTCTTTCATCTTATTAGAAACCTCACCCCTGCATAAATCATAAAGCCGCCGAAAATAATTCTAAGCCATGAGGGCGCCAATCTGTTTATCGCCGCAACGCCCGCCGCGGCGCCCAAAAGCCCGAAAGGTATGAATAAAAGCCCATCGGAAAGTGTTAAATAACCTTTAAAGATATAGGCGGCGGCACAAACGGCGCTTATCGGCAAAACGCAAGCCACCGCCACCCTTCCGGCATCGTTTTGGTTTTTGCCCTCGCTTTTTAAATACGGCACAAACACAAGTCCGCCGCCTGCTCCGCAAAGGGCGGAAAGCATTCCGCCCGCAAAACCTACAAGCATTCTTTTTATTTTCTTTTTACTTTTTGTTTTCATATTTTCACCCTATTTTAAAATGATAAATATAATATTAAAAAAATCTTCTATTTTTATATAATATCTGCTATAATGTGTTAAAGAATAAATTTTAAAAGGGGGAAAAGCCTTGTTTACCGAAATCGGCGGTTTAAAAATTGAATACACCGTATCGGGAAGCGGCAAGCAGAATGTTTTGTTGCTTCACGGATGGGGCGCCTCTTTTGATACTTATAAGGGGGTTATTTCCGCCCTTTCCGACCGCTGTCGCCTTTATGCCGTTAATTTCCCGGGCTGCGGACAGAGCGAAACGATGAAAAGCCCCTGGACTTTGGATGATTATTGCGATTTTGTAAAATGCTTTTCAGAAACCTTAAATATAGAAGACCCCATTTTAATCGGTCATTCCCACGGCGGCAGGGTGGCTATGAACCTGGCGGCAAAAAAGATTATGAACCCGCCTAAAATGGTGCTCCTTGACGCGGCGGGGCTGATACCGAAAAAAAGTTTTAAACAAAAGGCGCGCGCTAAAAGTTTTAAAGTGATAAAAAACACCCTTAAAATCTTCGGCAAGGCGGGTGAGCCGCTGCTTCAAAAAGCGCGGGCGCACTACGGCTCGGCAGATTATCTTGCCGCGCCCCCTGTTTTGCGGCAGACCCTTGTTAATCTTGTAAACCTTGATATAAGGGACCGCTTACCCGATATATCCTGCCCCACCCTTCTTATCTGGGGCGACAAGGATACCGCCACCCCGATAGAAGATGCAAAAACTATTGAAAAGCTTATTCCCGATGCGGGGCTTTGCGTGCTTGAGGGCGCGGGGCATTTCGCCTTTTGCGAGCGCCCCTATGATACAGCCGCCATTCTTCGCAGTTTTATAAAGTAGTTACAGATAGGATTTGATTTTTTGGAATTTGAACTTTTGCTTTCTTTAATTCTTTTATCCCTTTCGGCTGTTTTTTCTCTTTACAGGCAGTTTCAGATGTTGCAGCAAAATTCTTATTTTGCCGCGAGATATTTTAAATGGATAAAGGGAAGCTTTGCTGTAAGAACGGTTGTTTTGGCGATTTTGTTTTTTGCCGCCTCATTTCTTTTAGCGGCAAAAATTCATATCCCGCTTTTAATTCTTTCCGCTCTGCTTTTTGTTACAAGAATTATTATCTGCATAACAGTAGCAAAAAAATCAATAAAACCGCTTAAATTTACAGGCCGCGTAAAAAGGCTTTTTGCGGCATCGGTATTAACCCTTTGCCTGCTTGCTGTTTTGTTCGGCGTTTTTGAGCGGTCGCTTGCAGGTGAGATATGCTATACCCTGCTTTTAATGTTTGCAATATTAACCCCGCTTTTAGCGCTTTTTTCAAAGCTTATCTGCAGTCCGATAGAAAAGGCATTTAACCTTTATTATATAAACGATGCCAAAAAGATACTTCGCGGTATGAAAAATTTAACCGTTGTAGGTGTTACAGGCAGTTACGGAAAGACCACCACCAAATTTATACTAAATCGAATACTCAGTGAAAAATATAACACCGTTTGCACCCCGGGTTCGTTTAATACCACCCTCGGTGTTGTAAGAACGGTTCGCGAAATGCTGAAACCCCAAACGCAGATTTTTGTTTGCGAAATGGGGGCAAAGCAAAAGGGCGATATAAAAGAAATATGCGATATTGTAAAGCCTAAATGCGGTATTATAACATCGGTAGGCGAACAACATCTTGAAACCTTTAAATCGGTCGATAATGTTTTTAATACAAAGTTTGAGCTTTGCGACAGTATCGAAAAAAACGGCGGGGTTTGTTTTGTAAACCTTGATAGCCCCGGCATTGCAGAGCGAATAGGCAAAAAGCCCTTTGCCACTCCTATAGGCGAAAACACCGATTATTTTGTAAGCGATATTAAATCAGGTCCTTTGGGCAGCAGTTTTATACTGCATATAAAAGATACCGAAATATCTCTTAAAACAAAACTGCTCGGCCGCCACAGTATCGCCGATATATGCGCCGCCGCCGTTTGCGCCTTTTATCTCGGTGTGGATGAAATTGATATAAAATCCGCGGTGGCCGCTCTTACCCCCACCGAGCACCGCCTTGAACTTAAACCCTACTATAACGGCTCAACCCTTTTGGATGATGCTTATAATTCAAACCCCGAGGGTTGTATTGAAGCGCTTCGCGTTCTCGGTTCTTTTGAAGGGATGAATAAAACGGTTATAACCCCCGGTCTTATAGAGCTCGGAAGCCGGGAATACGAGGCAAACTATAATTTGGGTCTTGCCTGCGCTGAGCACGCCGATACAATAATTCTTGTGGGCAAAAAATATTCGGCGCCCATAAAAGAAGCGGTGGAAAAAAGCGATTTTGATAAAAGCCGCCTGATCGAAGCCGACTCTTTCAAGCAGGCGCTCGGAGTTTTCCTTAAATATGCCGATAAATCAAGCGTTTTGCTAATAGAAAACGATTTGCCCGATAACTATTTAAAATAACATAAGAGGTGTTTTTTTATGAAAATAAATATGGCGGTATTTTTCGGTTGCCGCTCGGTAGAACACGAGGTTTCGATTATTTCAGCGGTTCAGGCGATGAAATCGGTAAACCGCGAAAAGTATAATGTTTTACCCGTTTATGTTGCAAAGAACGGCACATCCTATACAGGCGATGCCCTCTTTGATATTGAAAGTTACAAGGATATGCCCTCGCTTCTTAAAACCTTGCACCCCGTTACCCTTTTAAGGGAAAACGACAGGGTGGTTATGCGTTATCTTGATAACGGCTTTTTTAAGAAAAATGACGATGTGGCGGTTGATGTTTGTTTCCCCATAGTTCACGGCACAAACTGTGAAGACGGCACCATGGCAGGCTTTTTTGAATACCTCGGCGTGCCCTATATCAGTTGCGATATAATCTCGGCGGCGGTGGGTATGGATAAAAAGGTCTTTAAGGATGTTTTAAAGGCACATAATCTGCCCGTTCTTGACTGCATCTGCTTTACCGCAAAGGAGTACCGCGCGGATAGTGATGCGATTTTAGATAAACTAAAGCGGGAAATCGGTTTTCCGCTTATAGTAAAGCCTGTTAATTTGGGCTCGAGTGTGGGTATCAGCAAGGTAAAGGAAGAAAACGCGCTCGCCTCTGCTATCGATTTGGGGCTTTCCTTTGCCGATAAAATACTTGTGGAAAAAGCGGTCAATTCGCTTAGAGAAATCAACTGCTCGGTGCTCGGCACACCCGATAACTGCGAAGCCTCGGTTTTAGAAGAGCCGGTTATGAGCGATGATATTTTATCTTTTGGCGATAAATATCTCGGCGGCGGAAAGCAAAAAAGCGGCGGCAGTAAGGGTATGGCTTCCCTTTCCCGCAAGGTTCCTGCCGATTTGCCGGATGAAAAAACAAAAGAAATACAGGATCTTTCGGTTAAGATTTTCAAAGCGCTTGGTTGCAGTGGCGTTGTAAGAATTGACTATCTGCTTAATAATGATACAGGGGAGGTCTTTGCCAATGAGATAAACACCATCCCCGGTTCTCTCGCATTTTATCTCTGGCGCGAGTCGGGTGTTGATTACCCCGAGCTTATCGACCGCCTTGTAGACACCGCTTTTTACAGGCAGAGAAAACGCGACAACCTGACCTTTGTTTACGAAAGCAATATTTTAGAGAGCGCAAATCTCGGCGGCAGTAAAGGACAAAAAGGCGGAAAGCTGTAAGTTTTATATGAAATAAAAACATCCCCTTTGGCATATTATTTGCCAAGGGGGAATTTTTTATGTTGATTAGAAAAAGGCTTTGCCGAATTACGGCAGTTTTATTATCGGTCGCGGTTATGACCTTTGTATTTTCGCAAAAACCACAGGCGGTAAGCGTTGTAAGCGAATATGATGCAAGCGGCGAAGAGATTATTTGGGAAACGGCGGGAACGGTATCGGATATCGGCGATAATTTGCAGATAAATGCCGCTTCCGCCGTGCTGATGGAGGTAAACACCGGTGAGATTTTATACGAAATGAACCCGGATGAAGCCCTGCCGCCCGCTTCTATCACAAAAATAATGTCACTGCTTCTCATAATGGAGGCGATAGAAAACGGCTCTTTATCCCTCCATGAGAGTATAACGGTAAGCGAGCATGCCGCATCTATGGGCGGCTCACAAATCTGGCTTGAAGAAAACGAAAAGATGACAGTGGATGACCTTTTAAAAGCGGCGGTTATAGCCTCTGCCAATGATGCCACAGTTGCGCTTGCCGAGAAGGTTTGCGGCAGTGAAGAAAGTTTTGTTGCCGCCATGAATGAAAAGGCGAAAAACTTAGGGCTTAACTCCACACATTTTATGAACGCAACGGGGCTTGACGCCGATGGGCATATTTCCTCGGCGCACGATGTGGCGGTTATGTCAGCAGAACTTATAAAGCACCCGCTTATCAAAAACTATTCCACCGTTTGGATGGAAAGCCTGCGCGGGGGCGAAACAGAGCTTGTAAACACCAATCGGCTTATCAGGTTTTATGATGGCGCCACCGGGCTTAAAACGGGAACCACCTCTACCGCGGGTTACTGCCTTTCCGCAACCGCAGAGAGAAACGGGCTGTCCCTCGTGGCGGTTATTATGAAGGGCGACAGCAGTAACGACCGCTTTAACGGGGCAAGAAAACTGCTTGATTACGGCTTTGCAAACTACACCTTTAAATCTATAAAGCCGGAAACCGATGTAAAATATCTGCCTGTAAAACGCGGGCAACACGACACGGTGGAAATAGAACTGCCCGAAAGCATTTCTCTTTTGCTTATAAAAAACAGCGTTAAAGATATAAGCCAAAAAATCACATTCAGCCAAAATCTTACCGCCCCGATAAAACGCGGGCAAAAGATAGGCACTGTGGAAATTTTTGTGGGCGATAAGTCGGTAGCCGCAGAAGATATAACGGCAAAAGATGATGTCAAAACAAAATCTTTTTTGTCTTCTTTTGAAAATATGATAAGAGGGCTCTTTATTCTTTAAAATTACTCTTGAAAAAAGCCGCCGTTTAATGTAATATATATTTAAAGATAATATATTAAGGGTGGTTTATATGTCACTTGAATTTGTAAGCGATTATGCCGCCGCATTTTTGCGCGAGAACGATATTGAAGGCTTAAAGCCCCAAATATCGGCGGCGCATAAAACAGTGGCTGAAAACAAAAATGATATTACCGCGTTTTTAGGCTGGGCGGATCTGCCGTTTGATTATGACAAGGCGGAATTCGACCGCATTAAAGCCGCGGCTAAAAAAATTCAAAGCGATACCGATGTTTTAATAGTCATCGGCATCGGCGGTTCTTATCTCGGCGCCCGCGCGGCGATTGAGTTTTTAAAGGGACCGATGTATAACGAGATTGATGATGGTTTCCCAAAGGTTTATTTTTCGGGAAACAATATAAGCGGTGCCGCTTTAAATGATATTTTAAAGGTTTGCGAAAATAAGCGCGTATCGGTAAACATTATTTCAAAATCAGGCACCACAACCGAGCCCGCCATCGCTTTTAGAATTTTCAGAAAATATCTTGAAGAGCGTTACGGCAAAAAAGAAGCCGCAGGCCGTATCTACTGCACAACCGATAAAGCTCGCGGAACACTTAAAGAGCTGGCAAACGAGAACGGTTGGGAAAGTTTTGTTGTTCCCGATAATGTAGGCGGCAGATATTCCGTTCTTACCGCGGTCGGTCTTTTGCCGATAGCCGCCGCCGGTTGCGATATTGATAAACTGATGAGCGGTGCTGCCTGTGCTGCAAAAGATTATGATATCCCCGATATCGATAAAAACCCCTGCTATAAATATGCAGCAATCAGAAATGCTTTTTACAGAAAGGGCAAGCAGATTGAACTTTTTGTTTCCTACGAGCCGCGTTTTGTAATGCTCGGCGAATGGTTTAAGCAGCTTTACGGCGAGAGCGAAGGCAAGGATAACAAGGGTCTTTTCCCCGCCGCGGTTACTTTTTCAACCGATTTGCACTCAATGGGTCAGTTTATACAGGATGGCACCCGCATTATGTTTGAAACGGCGGTCACCGTTAATAACACCGACAGCGATGTTGTAATAGAAAAAGAAGAAAACAACGGCGATGGACTCAATTTCCTCGCGGGCAAAACATTATCCTATGTTAACCAAAAGGCTTTTGAGGGCACCGTTCTTGCTCATGCCGATGGCGGCACACCCACCCTTAACATTAAGATAGATAAATGCGATGAGGAAAACCTCGGCAGACTTATCTATTTCTTTGAAAAGGCTTGCGCTATATCGGGTTATGTTCTCGGTGTAAACCCGTTTGACCAACCGGGTGTTGAAGCATATAAAAAGAATATGTTTGCCCTGCTCGGCAAACCGGGTTACGAGGATCGCAAAGCGGATCTTGAAAAAAGACTTATAAAGTAAACAAATTACCGCCTACCGGCGGTCAAATATAAAGGAGTTGATTTTATGATTAAAATAATCATAGGAAAAAAGGGATCAGGCAAAACCAAGCGTCTTGTTGATATGGTAAACAAAGCAACCGCAGAAAGCCTCGGCAATGTTGTTTGTGTTGAAAAAGGTGATGCGCTTACCCATTCCGTTAACAATAAAGCCCGTCTTATTGATGCTGATGATTTCGGCATTACAGGTTATTATGAATATTTTGGTATGCTTGCAGGCATAAAGGCAAGCAACTACGATGTAACCCATATCTTCGGCGATGCCACACTTAAAATCGGCGGCCGTGATTTCGGCGAGCTTGTTGCTTTCTTTAAGCGCCTTGCTATAATTCAGGATGTTGAATTCATCTT
>CAMPCO010000033.1 GCA_946646305.1 uncultured Clostridia bacterium
GCCCGAGTATTCTTTTTATTTCATTATCAAGTGCGGCATATCCCGTATAACGGGGATTTAGTGGTGCGGCATTAAGCCTTTGCGCCGCTGATAGATTGTTCGATTGGCTTTGTACCGCGGGAGCGGTAGTAGGAGTAGGGGTAGGTGCAGGGGCTGGCGCGGGAGCAGGGGTAGGAGCCGGAGTAGGTGCCGGAGTAGGTGCAGGTGCAGGCGTGGGTGTTTCTTCGGCTTCCGGCTCCGAAGCGGTTTCCTCCGCCTTTTCTTCCTGCGGTTTTTCGGTTTCCTCTGTTTTCTCTTCTTCCGCTTTGCTCTCGGTATTATCGGCTTGCTTTTCGGGCGTTTCCTTTTCTGCCTTTTCTTCCGCTTTTTCCACCACAACGGGCTCTTCTGCGGGTATCGCGGCAGAAACCGTTTTTAAGGAGCGGAGAGAAAGGGTTAAAATAATAACAGTAGCCAAAAAAAGCGACAGTGTTTCTTTCAAAAATTCCAACTCCTTTCAATCAGTTTCAAATTTGTAACAATATTGTAACATATTTGTTACCAAAAATCAACCCCCTATATATAGTATAAGGCGGCAACCAAAATATCGGTTGCCGCCGCTTATATGTTTTTGTATTATTCACACATCTTGCCTATCTTTTCAAGGCGGTTAAGCGCTTCATATAAAGTGTCATCATTCTTGGCAAAATGCAGTCTTACGATATTGTTTATATCCTCATTAAAGAAAGAACTGCCCGGAACACAGGCAACGCCGATTTTATGCGCCATTTTTTCGCAAAAATCAATGTCCGACTGTCCTTTTTTAATATAGGGGGAAATATCCGCAAGAACAAAGTAAGCGCCCTCGGGGTCGGTATAGGGGATACCTATTCTTTTTAGTCCATCGCAGAAAATCTTTTTCATATGGGCATAATGGTCGCCAAACTCTTTATAGTAGCTATCGGGGAAATTAAGTCCCGTAACCGCCGCCTCCATAAGGGGTGAAGCGGCGCCGACAGTGTTAAAATCGTGATACTGCTTGATACTGTCCATAAGGTGCTTCGGCGCTATCGCGTAGCCAAGGCGCCAGCCTGTAATGGAATAGGTTTTTGAAAGGCTTGAACAGCTGACCGTTCTCTCCCACATACCCGGCAGACTGCACATATATGTGTGTTTATGCCCCTCATAAATAATATGCTCATAAACCTCATCCATAATGGCGTAAACATCATATTTAATACAAAGGCTCGCTATGTATTCAAGCTCTTCTTTTGTAAAGACCTTGCCGCTGGGATTTGAAGGGTTGCATATAAGAATGGCTTTTGCGCCGCCCTTAAAGGCATCCTCTAAAACCGCGGGGTCAAAATTAAACTTCGGGGGAATAAGCGGCACAAAAACAGGGGTGCAGCCTGCAAAAATAGTCTGCGCTTTATAGTTTTCAAAATAGGGCGAAAAGATTATTATTTTATCGCCGGGGTTTGTAAGCGCAAAAATGGTATCAACCATAGCCTCGGTAGAGCCGATGGTTACAACCATATCGGTATCGGGGTTTGTTTTAACCCCCGAAAAATGCTCAAATTTTTTTGATAGCGCTTTTCTGAAATTCGGCGCGCCCATGGTTATGGGGTATTGGTGGGGACCCATAGCCGAAACCTCGGCAAGGCGGTCGGTTATCTCCTTTGGCGGGGCAAAATCGGGGAAGCCCTGGGCTAAATTTATCGCGCCGCAATCATAAGAAATACGGGTCATACGGCGAATGATAGAGTCGGTAAAATACTTATTTTTTTGGCTTAGACTTTGCATTGCTTTTTTCCTTTCGAGTGAAAACTATTAAAAGCCGAGTTTATTCACACTCGGCTTTTAAAATATATTTATAAAAGTTTCGCGTTTTCTAAGTGATAGTAGGTGGTGCCGTCTTCTTTATAGGAAGCAAACGTTCCCTCAACGGTTATATCGGTGTTAAGATCGGGGTAGGCGTCGCCCTCTTTAAGGGTGAATTCAATTCCTTGCGAGCAGCAGGCGGTGGCATCACTTATTATGCAGGAATAATAGGTTTTGCTTTCGTCCTGCTGATTATAATAAAGCGCGCATTTTCCCGCCATTTTAATGGTTTTGCCTATATATTTTTCGGGGGTTATCATTATCTGATTAACCTCGGAATAAACCATTGTGGAAGAAAGCTTGGTAAGGTCAACTATGTCGCCTATACTATCATCATTCTTATCGTAACTTGCGGTGCCTTCATAAACCTTTTCTTCTTCAAGCTTTCCGCAAGCAGAAAGGGATAAAACCATAAGTAGCGCCATAAGTAATGCTATATATTTTTTCACGCCTTTTTACCTCCCTTAATAAGGCCTGCAACATAAAAGCCTAAAAAGCCTACAATATCAACGGCAACTATGGTAGAGCCGACCGGCGTTCCCGCAACGATTGATATTAAAAGACCGAGCGTTGTGCAAACAACCGAGAATATGGCAGAGCATATTGTTACCGATTTAAAGCTTTTGAAAACCCGCATTGCCGAAAGGGCGGGGAAAATAACCAAAGCGGAAATAAGCAGCGAACCCACAAGGTTCATCGCAAGCACTATTATAACCGCAACAACCACCGCTATAAGCAGGTTGTAAAGGTTGGCTTTTGTTCCCGTTGCAAGGGCAAAATTTTCATCGAATGTAACGGCAAAAATCTTGTTGTAAAAGAAAACAAAGAACAAAAGCATTAAAACAGATAAAACAATGCAGATATAAACATTGGTTTTTGTAAGGGTTAAAATCGATGTAGAGCCGAAAAGCGTACTGCAAACATCACCCGTAAGATTTGAAGATGGGTTTAAAACATTAAGCATTAAATATCCCATTGCCAAAGCGCCGACCGAAATCATGGCAACGGCGGCATCGCCCTTTATCTTTCTCCTGCTGCCTGATCTTAAAAGCAAAATCGCGCAAAGCACGGTGATTATTAAAATAAGCGGCATATTGTTTGTAAGTTTAAGTACCGAGGCAATCGCCATAGCGCCGAAAGCCACATGGGAAAGCCCGTCGCCTATAAAAGAAAACCTTTTAAGCACAAGGGTTACGCCAAGCAAAGAAGAGCAAAGCGAGATTAAAATACCTACGATAAGCGCATACCTTACAAACGGGAATTCAAAATAGGTTTGAAGATCGTTTATAATCTTAACGAAAAAATTCACTGCTTTGCACCCCCTTCGGCAATATCAAAAATCTTGCCTTCGCGGCTTTTAAGATATTCATGCTTTTTGCCGAAGAAAACATTCTTTCCTATATGCAGAATATGGGTGGCATATTTTACCGCGGCGGAAATATCATGCGATATCATAATAACGGTTATTTTGTCCTCGCGGTTGAGTCTTTCTATCAGCTCATACATATCGGCGGTAACCTTTGGGTCAAGCCCCGATACCGGTTCATCAAGCAAAAGCATTTTTTCGGTGGCGCAAAGCGCGCGCGCCAAAAGAACGCGTTGCTGCTGACCGCCGGAAAGCTCGCGGTAGCATCGCTTTGAAAGGTTTGTTATACCCATTTTTTCCATAGCCTTTTCGCAAAGCTCTTTTTGGCTTGCGTTATAAAACGGGCGAAAACCACTGCCGCCGCAACACCCCGATAACACAATTTCTCGGACGCTTGCGGGGAAATCTTTTTGAACAACCGTTTGTTGCGGAAGATAACCGATTTGGTCTTTGTGCATCCCATCGGAAAAAACCACCTTGCCCGAAATGGGGGATTGAAGCCCCAAAATGGTTTTCATCAGCGTTGATTTTCCCGAGCCGTTTTCACCGACAATACAAAGATAATCGCCCGATGAAACACTGAAATTAAGATTTTCTAAAATGACCTTGTTATCATATCCCAAACAAAGATCAACACAAGAAAGCTGTGCCATTTAATAAACCTCGGTTTGATAGTAATTTTTATGTATTATACTATTGTTTTTTGCTTTTTGTCAATGAATTATATATATTATTAACATAAAATTTACTTTTTCTTTTTAAAAAGATATGTTATAATCTATTAAGCCAAAATTTCCATATTAAAAAAGAGGGCATTTAATGATAAAAAAAGTATTGTTAAGCGGTGCGGTGATAAATTTCGCTTTGGTAATAATAGGCGGAATAATAGGCGCCCTGCTTAAACGCGGTATACCCGACCGCTTTAGAAAAACCATAACCCACGGAATGGCGCTTTGCGTGCTTTTTATCGGTATAACAGGCCTGTTCCAAACAACAAAAACTAACCCGCTTGTCGTAATTCTATCTATGGCGATAGGCGCGGCAATAGGTGAACTCGTTGACCTCGACCGCCTTATAAACAAACTCGGCGATAAACTCGGCAAAAGGTTTTCAGGTGCCGATGAAAAGGCATTTTCAAAAGGCTTTGTCACCGCAACCCTTGTTTTTTGCGTGGGGGCAATGTCGGTTGTGGGGTCTATCGATTCGGGAATAAAAGGGGATAACACCGTTCTTTATTCCAAGTCGCTTATAGACGGCGTAACGGCTATGGTCTTTGCTTCCACATTTGGTATCGGCGTTGCTTTTTCGGCTGTTCCCGTGCTTTTGCTTGAAGGGGCTTTAACCCTTCTCGCCGTGGCGGTGGCTCCCGTGCTTACAACGGTTGTTGTAAACTCAATGGCGGTTGTGGGGTCGCTCATAATAATCGCGATTGCTCTTAATATGTTAGAGCTTACAAAAATCAAGATTATGAACCTGCTTCCCGCGGTTTTCCTGCCGCTGCTTTTGTGCCTTGTATTATAAAATGCTATAAGGAGTCAATATGAAAACAAATAAATCATTTGACATAAGGCTTGCCGATTTATCGGTAAAAATAAACGCGAATTATGATTTTTGCGAAAAGATGTGCAAAGATTATATACAAAACGATTTAACGGAATATGATATTGTCGCCTCGGTAACGGATGATATGATAAAAGCGGAACAATCGGCGGGGGAAAAGGTTTCCGACCAAAGCGCCGAGTTTGCCTGCATTTATCGCAATATCGCAAACGAATTGCCCCGTTTTTCAAGGGCGGTTTTCCACGGCGCGGCAATAACCTATAAGGATGAAGGCGTTCTCTTTACCGCCAAAAGCGGCACAGGTAAAACCACCCATATAAAGCTTTGGCGGGAGACTTTCGGTGCGGATGTTAAAATAGTAAACGGCGATAAGCCGATAATAAAAGCCGAAAAGGGCAGTATCACGGTTTACGGAACACCCTGGGCGGGCAAAGAAAATTGGCAAAAAAACCGCTCGGCGCCGCTTAAAGCCGTTTGCGTTTTGGCAAGAGGCGATGAAAACAGAATAGAAAGGCTATCCGCTGAGCAGAGCATAAACGAGCTAATGCATCAAATTTATATGCCGCAGGGAGCCGAAACAATAAGGCTTACGCTCGGCATTTTAGATGAAATAATAAAGTCTGTTCCTGTTTATAAACTTTATTGCAATATAAGCAGTGAAGCGGCAAAGCTTAGCTTTAAAACAATATTCGGAGAATAAAAAAATCGGTCTTAGGACCGATTTTTTTCATTTTATTTATTATCAAAATAATTCCCTGTATGTGATATTTCCTTAATGTTAAGGTCTTTATCAATATTTAAAAGATATTCGGCGTAACTTGCCGTTTCCTTTGTGCCGGGGGCTTTGTATTCAAATCTTATCATAACATCGCCCGCTTTTAGCGGCGTTATTGTGTAAATCTGCTTGCCGCCCACGCCTACAAACCCTTGCGGGTTTTCATATTGGCGGTATTCGTTCTTAATTTCTATAAGGCTGTCATCGGAAACGGTGTATTCCCAGGAGTAACCTGTTGTGGCATTGGCTTCAAATTCAAGGGTAAGCGGTTTTGCGCTTTCCTTTTTGCAGGAAACAAAAAGAAAGCAAAGCAAAACTAAACAAAGACAAAAAACGGTTTTTTTAAATCTGTTCATAATTTTTACCTCCCTTTTTCTTTATATTATCATATAATTAAAACTTATTCCACAGATATTTTTTTGCCCTTATTTGCATAAACTTTTTATGGCGGTGAAATATATGAACAGAGACAGTAAAAAAGAATTATGGCAGGTAATAATATCGGCTTTTCTTTGTGCGGCGCTTTTTATGGCGGATGCCTTTGCGCTTCCTCGGGTTTTATCGGTTAATATAACGGAAAGTGGCGGTACGGCTCTAAAAGAAACCGAAAAAGAGATAGAAAAAAAGGCGGAAGATACCGCATCAGAAGATAGCGAAAAAGCCGAAAAAGCGGTTGAAACCGCGGGGTCAGATGTGAAACTCGGCGAAATACAGAATAAGTTTATAACCCCCTATACCGCCAATACAAGTTATAACAATGTTTACCTTAAAAACAGCACCGAGCTGAAAGTGAACCTAAAAGAACTTTTGGAAGAAAACATCAATTTTAAAATAGAAAAAAACGGCGATCCGCAGGTGCTTATTGTCCATACCCACGCCACCGAGTCTTTTATGACCGAGGATAGAGATTACTACACCGCGAGTGATAAATCGCGCTCAACCGATAATAGCCGAAATATGGTGGCGGTGGGCAAGGTTTTGGCGGATAAACTAAACAAAGCGGGAATAGTAACCATTCAAAGCGAAACCCAGCACGATTATCCCGATTATAACTACTCGTATTACAACAGTGAAAAAACCGTAAAGGAATATATAGAAAAATATCCGAGCATTAAAATTGTTCTCGATATGCATCGCGATGCCATAGGTGCGAGCCCCGATAAGGTTAAAATAACCACCAAGGTAGGCGGAAAATCTGCGGCACAGGTTATGCTTGTTATGGGGTCGCAAAGCGGCGGCAGAACCGATTATCCGAATTATCGCGAAAATTTAAAACTTGCAGTCAGGCTTCAACAAACACTGGAAATTATGCATCCCGGGCTTGCAAGGGCGATAAATTTCGGCTCTTTTGAGTATAATCAAAGCCTGCACCCCGGCAGTATGCTGATAGAAATGGGAACCGATGCCAACACTTTAGAGGAGGTTAAATATTCGGCAGAGCTTGTGGGAGATGCGCTGATTTCCCTTTGCAATGCTTTAAGTTAAATATGAAAAAGAGCAGAGTTTTTTTAAGGTCGTTTGTGTTAACATTGGTAATTATATTTTGCCTGTCCCTTTTTATTGTCGGGATAGGTGTGGCTTATAATCAAATGAACATCACTTTAAACGCCGAGTATGAAAAGGCATTTTATATCGATAGCGGCGGACTTAAGATACTCGATTTTTATATTCCCTTTAAATGAAAAAAGCACAGATTTTTCTGTGCTTTTTTACTTATATGCTTTCAATTATTTTTTTAAGCCTTGCAAAAGCGGTAGAGGATATAACCCCCGAAAAACTGTTTGTTTCAACATAGATTTTTGTTGTATCGGTGGAATAAAAGGTTATGTTCTCCCGCGTGTTATCACTAAGCGTAAATTCCATTTTAAGCAAAGCGGCGCCACCGTTTGTATCGCTTGCGTATTCGGGGTTTAAGGTTTTAATGCTCTCTAAAATCTCGCTGATTTTGTCGGCGCTCTCTTTTGCAATAAGGCTTGAACTTTTCCCGTTAAAATCTGTGTTAAGCGCGGCTACATCATCTGCGCCAAAGGGGAGAAGGCTTTTATAAAGATAATCGCTTCTTTCTAGTTCCCAAAACGGAATATTCTCTTTCTTAACGCGGGTGATAAGATGCCTGTCATCCGATAAAACGGCGCAAAAAGTATCATCAACACTTTTAAACTTAAACCATTTTGTTTCGCTTCCCACTTTAAGCGAGAGGGTGAAATCGGGGTTATTTAGCCCTGCTTTTTCAATAGAAGCGCTATCATCAAAGTAGGAGTAGGCGCCATCAATATAAAGTGTATCGGTAAAGACCGAAAAAAGTTTATCGCCGTTTTCGCTGTATTTCCCCGATAAAAGGAATTTCGAATAGTTTTTTGTAAGTTCGTTTTCGTTTAGTGTAAAGGAAAGGGTATAGTCCTTACTTTCAAGCTCTAACAAATCAAACCTTTCAAGGCTTCCGCCGCTGCTTTTATAGGCGGAAACATCGGTTTTAAAGGTGGCTATAGAGTAGGCATCGCGGGTGGCAAAATCAAGCTTTCCTTTTATAAGCTTCTCCGCCGTTTCGCGGTCTATGCGGTAAATTCCGCCTTTTTTCCCCGAAACCTTTATATAACTGTCAGTTCCTACCGTGCTTCCGACAGTTATGGTATAATCATCCTCTTTATCAGAAAAAGAGATTATCGCCTGGGGCGAGGAAAAGCCGTAAATATCGTTTTCGGTGTCATCCATCTTTATACCGCTTAGCGAGCAGGCGTATTCCACCAGCTCGTTGGCGGTGTTTTTATCCTGTTTTTCGGCTTCAATTCCGTCTATTACCCAGGAATAGCCCTTGGTGTTAAAATTCGGGGTGCTTATGCGAATAAACTTAAATTCTTCACCGTTTTTATCGGTGTAGTTTACTTCCTCTATGTTCTCTTCCGTGCAATTTGTGGCACTTGTGGTGTTATCGGTATTTGCATCCTCTTTGCTTGGAATAAGAAACAAAACAACGCACAAAACACCTATGGAAACCAAAAGGCACAAAACCGCTAATATAATGGTTTTGGCATTCTTTCCGCCCTTTTTGGTCGGCTTGTCGTTGTGGGGAGCGGGGGCGGAGAATATAGTGCTCTCGCCGTTCTCTTTAAAATTTTTATCCATTATTTTGAATACCTTCTTTT
Source organism: uncultured Clostridia bacterium (assembly GCA_946646305.1). GTDB lineage: Bacteria > Bacillota > Clostridia > Oscillospirales > Acutalibacteraceae > UBA737. Next base: position 8,705 of record CAMPCO010000033.1, read on the forward strand.
AAAGTAAACAACAAAGCCCAAAATCAGAACCAAAACCGATACAGCATATAAAAATCTGCGCAAAACCGCAACCTTAGTGACGGTTATATCGGCGGAGTAGTTCTCGGCGGTTATCGCTTTTTCCACAAAGGATAATTTGCCGCTCGACTTTCCGCTTGCATTGTTTGTAACAGAAAGCACAAGTTCTTTGTTTGAAATTCTGGAGCTTTCCGCCCATTCGGAATATATAAACTCCACACTCGAAAGCGCATAGACATAGCCTTTGTTTTCTTTGCCCTCGATAGCGGCTTCAAGCACTGTGCTGTAGCTCTTAAGTTCGCTCTCGGTGTAGTCACTGTAATCGCTTCCGGCGCCGACAGGGGCGGCAACAACCGTTGGATATGTCGCGGCGCAGGAAGATACACTTACACCCGTTATTTTAGGCGTTCCCTCATTAAGCGGCACATTGTAGCCTGTTATATATCCGTTTTGTTTTTCGGTAATATCCGATTTGCCCGTTGGCAGAGATATAACCGCGGTCGGCATATCGGCGCCGGGCTTTGCGTTTTCGCTCGTTTCAAGCAAAACACCATCCGAAACCTCAATGCCATAGTCGGCAAGTGTTTCGCATAAAATCGGCAATCTCGGTGTTGCGGCATCGGCTATGAATATAAGGCCTTTGCCCGCTTTTCCGCCGTTTTCAAGAAAGGCGGTAAGGGTATCTGCCTCACTCTGCAGAAAGTCGCGGCTTGGGGCTAACAACACAACCGCATCATAATCGTTTATGGTACTTGTAAGCACCGCGTCACTTAAAACATCCGCCTTGTAATTATTATCTTCAAGCAAGGCCTTGTAGGGGGCGGAATAATCGGTGGTTGAATGGCCTGTGTAAATGGCAACCTTTTTAGTCTCTTTGTTTACAACATAATTTATAGCACCCGAAAGCGCAGACTCAAGGTGGTTTCCGCCAAGCTCGTAAAGGGAATAACCGTAAGCGGCATAGCCCGTTGTATCAACAAGACTGTAAATATCGGTAAACTTGAGTAGGCGGTATTTGTCATTTCCGCCAAGGGCGGATGTTACAATAATATCGCCTAATGAGAGCGTATCGTTTGAAAACCGTTTTGTAAGTTCTGTGAATTCAACCGCTTTTGTATCAATGTATTTAACCGTTACCTTGTCGCCCGTATTCTCGTATTTATCAAGCAGGCTAAGGGTGAGATTAAATAACTTTTCGTTTGGATAGCAGTTGTAAGCATCACCGCAGTTGTTTGTAAGATAAAGGGTATAATCGCTCTTTTTGCCGCAAACATAAACGATAATATCTTCATCCAAGCCTTTTAAAAACTCTTTGTTTTCTTTAGAAATACTGTTGACCTGTTTTGCGGTCATATCATATTCAAGCGGAATTTTCTTTGATGCCGCCATAAGGGCGATATTAAGCAGAATTATAGCCGCCAGAACGATAACCGTTAAACCTATCGAAAAACTGCCGTGCTTTATAAGTCCGCGGTTTTTAACCGTGTTATCTCTTTTAAATATCGACTTAAATATTTTTATAAAGGCAGGTTTATTGTTACTCATATTAAAACCTCCTTTAAGCCCAGCGCTTTCTGTCTATCGAGCGAACCGATAAAAACAGAAAAGCCGCGATTATACTCAAAAAATAAACCACATCAGGAATTGAGAAAACCTGAACCGAAAAACGGGAAGCAACATCAACAAAAGCGATTTTTGAGAGAATGTTTGATAATGTATCATTCCCGAAAAGCATTGCAAAACTATTTGCAAAAAGAACGATAATATCTGTAATAAGGGTCATAACCGCCGCTATTACAACACTTTCCGTAAGAGAGGAAATAAACATTCCTATCGATATAAGCGCTCCGCCCAAAAGCAGGGAACCAAGCAGAGAATAAAGATAGGGGAGAATGCTTATTTTCACGTGGGAGAGAATTATTATTTCAAAAATAAGCGTGGGGGATAGGCATAAAGCATAAAGGCAAAAAGCGGCAAAGAATTTGCCGAGCACTATTCCCGAAAGTTTTACCGGCGCAGTGAAAAGCACCTGGTCGGTTTTATGCTTCCTTTCATCGCTGAAAAGCCTCATTGTGATAACAGGCATTGTGAAAACCTGAATAAAATGCATACTTGCGATAACATCTTCAATCGCGGCGGAGCCGAGTGAATAAAGATAGGTAAAATAAACCGACAAAAAGAAGAAGTTAACGGCAAGAACAATATAACCTATGGGGTTTAAAAAATAAGATTTGAATTCTCGCTTAAATATCGCCGTCATCGGTTTCATCCTCCTTTTTGTTTGTTGTTTTGAGCATGGAAATGGCATCTGCGTTTTCGGCATTTTCCGTAAGAAGCAGGAAAATCTGTTCAAGTGTTACGGCGTTTGCGGAAAGCTCTAATATTTTGCCGCCAAGGCTTACCACCGCGTCAAAAACCGCGCTTCTTATATCCTCGCCGCTTTTTGGTGTTATAACAAAGCGGCAGGCGCCCTTTGTCTTTTCGGGTTTTTCCTCAACCTTTTCGGCTCCCGGTATGTTTTCAAGCGCGGTTTTTAGCGCCGCTTTATCGCAAACGGCACAAAGCGAAACGGTTTTATCGGCCGATAGGCTTTCGCTAAGCTCCGTTATATTTCCCTTTGCCACCAGGTGACCGCCGTTTATTATGATAACCTTTTCGCAAACCGCCTGAATTTCAGAAAGTATGTGGGAAGAGATTATAACGGTGTGGTTTTCTCCCAGCCGCTTAATAAGACTTCTTATTTCAATAATCTGTTTCGGGTCAAGGCCTACTGTCGGCTCATCCAAAATCAAAACATCGGGGTTGCCTATAAGCGCTCCGCCAAGACCAACGCGCTGGCGGTAGCCCTTTGAAAGATTTTTAATAAGGCGGTTTTGGTGGGTTTTAAGCCCCGTAATTTCCATTATTTCATCAATATGCGCTGCCCTGGGCATTTTAACCCGTTTCAGGTCAAATAGAAAATTCAAGTATTCCTTAACCTTCATATCGGGATACAAAGGCGGAATTTCGGGCAGATAGCCTATTCTTTTTTTTGCTTTTTCGGGGTCGCGGGTTATATCAAACCCGTCTATCTTAACCTCGCCCTCGCTAAGCGATAAATAGCCCGTGATTATGTTCATTATGGTAGATTTTCCTGCGCCGTTTGGCCCTAAAAAGCCGACAATCTCGCCGCTTCCGACAGAAAAACTTACATCGTGAACCGCTAAAAAATTCCCGTATTTTTTAGAAAGATGACTAACCTCTATCATAATTTTGCCTCGCTTTCGGGAAATATTATAATAAGTATTTATTAAGTGGATATGAACATTATATCAAAACGCATATATCCTTTTCAAGATTATTTTAGGCCTTTTCGGCAAATTATATTACGGGTGATATTATGAAGAAAAAACTAAAAAGAGTTTTTATCTATTTTTTTGCGGTGGTTTTAGCCGCCGCGGTTTTTCTGCTTTTTTCCGCCGCATATTTAAGCCCGCAGATAGAAAAACAAAACGCCGCGGCAGAAGATAATTCGGAGCCTTACTACACAGGGCCCAAAAGCAGTGGGCTTCACTTTGTTTTTGAGGGCGGAAAGGGCTTTTTTGTCTATCTTGATTTCAAGTCCTCAAAGGCTTACTTTTGCCTTACCGATTTACAGGATGAAACAAGAATAAAGGATATGCCCGTAAGCTTTATAATAAAATCGGATTATACTCTTCTTTCGGGAATTATCGATAGGGTTGGCGGTATCGAGACCGAAATAGAGGGCACCCCGGGCAGATATACGGGCGAGCAGATTGTAGAGGCTTTGGCTCAAAACCCGCAGGATGATGAGCTGCGGATAAATATCGCCCTCTCTGTTTTTTCAAAGATTTCAAAAAACGGCTTTTCAAAAGAGGACTTTGTGTATATAATAGAAAACAGCGGGACAGATTTGCTCGTTCCCGATTGCTTTTACTGGCAGGACTATATAAAAGACACACTTAGTAATGTTGAGGTGATTTCGTGAAAAGGGTAGCGGCTTTTGTTTTGGCACTGCTTATTACGGCGGCATTTTGCGGTTGCAGTTTAAAAGATACCAAAAAGGCAATAGATAATATTGCGCAAAAAGCCGGACTTTCAAACGAAACAGGCACCGTTGTTTCTTATAAGGTAAACGGCAGTGAGGTTAAAAACATAACCCCCGCAAATGAAAATAATATAGGCCGTTTCGCCGATTGCTATTATGCCCTTGATGATACGCAAAAAGCCCTTTACAGATATTTTCTCACCGCCGCAAATGAAAGAGTGGAAGGCTGGTTTTCCTGCGGCAAGGCGGGAGAAAATTTTGAGAATGATATAACCGCGGCTTATAAAGCCATGCTTTGTGACAATCCGCAGATATTCTGGATGCCCTCAAACTATGTTATCACCAAAGTAAAAGATAATCTTTGCGTGGCTTTTTGTATAGATGATGATGAAACAAAAATAGATTTTCTCTTAAAAAAGGATGAAATCGATACTGCCGCCGCGAGCCTTGAAAGGGCGGTGGATAGTGTTGTAAGCGAGGCTGAAGCCTTTTCTTCCGATTATGAAAAGGAACTTTTTGTGCATGACCGGCTTTGCAAAAATTGTAAATATGACCTTTCGGGCGGCGATATGATTTATTCAAGTTACGGCGCGCTTGTGAATGGAGTTTGCGTTTGCGAGGGGTATTCAAGGGCAATGCAGCTCTGCCTTTTAAGAATGGGTATTGATTGTTGCCTTGTTTACGGCGAGTTTGAAGATGTGGGGCATATGTGGAACAAGGTAAAACTTGAAGGCAGTTGGTATAACTTGGATATCACCTGGGATGCGCATGAAAAGCATGGCGCCCTTCATCAGTATTTCAATGTAACCGATGATGAGATAAAACGGGACCATATTGTTTTGGATCTCTTTGACAAAGAAAAAGATTATAAAGAAGAACTGGGCTTCAATCTTTTAAATTATGCCGCCACAAGCAGACAGTATAATTTTTTCAGCGTTGGAAACAGATATTTAACCGATAGTGCAAGCGATACCGCCGATGCCATACAAAGAGAAATCGAAGCGGGCAAACCCTTTGCGGAGCTTTTGGATATAACAACCGGTGATATGAGCGAAATCTTAAACTCCGCGGCATATATTTTAAGAGATAAAGCAAAGCTTACAAGCTACTCAAAAATAAGAGATGAAGTAATCGTTTTTTTTGAAAATACTTATTGACAAAATGCGCCTTTGCTTGTATAATATTTTTTGCTGTCAGCAGTTTTGCTGTCAGCATTAGGACCAGTAGCTCAGTTGGTTAGAGCAACCGGCTCATAACCGGTCGGTCCGGGGTTCGAGTCCCTGCTGGTCCACCATTTTGATAATCTTTATGGCTTTTGCTTTCCGCAAAAGCCTAATGTTTATAAAGCAATAGTATAGGGGTATAGCTCAGTTGGGTTGTGCCATCGGGCTTTAAAACCGAGTGCCGAGGCACAGAGAACAGAAAAAAATCTAATAATAAATATAGGGGTATAGCTCAGTTGGTAGAGCATCGGTCTCCAAAACCGAGTGCCGAGG
>CAMPCO010000034.1 GCA_946646305.1 uncultured Clostridia bacterium
GAAGTTCTTGCCACAGCCGGTAACAACCGTCTTGGCGGCGATGACTTTGATAAGCGCATAATGGACTACATTGTTTCAACCTTTAAATCTCAGGAAGGCATTGACCTTTCGGGCGATAAAATGGCTATGCAGCGTATAAAAGAAGCCGCAGAAAAGGCAAAAATCGACCTTTCGGGTATGACCACCGCAGACATCAATCTGCCCTTTATCACCGCTGATACAAACGGTCCTAAGCATTTTGAAACAACCCTTACCCGCGCAAAGTTCAATGAACTTACCGCAGACCTTGTAGAAGCCACAATGGGACCTGTTCGCCAGGCACTTTCCGACTCGGGACTTCAAAAATCGGAAATCAACAAGGTTCTTATGGTCGGTGGTTCAAGCCGTATTCCCGCAGTTCAGGAAGCGGTTAAAGAGTTTATGGGCACCGACCCCTTCAAGGGCATCAACCCCGATGAATGTGTAGCTTTGGGCGCCGCTTTGCAGGCAGGCGTTTTGGGCGGCGATGTTAAGGGACTTTTGCTCCTTGATGTTACTCCCCTTTCTCTCGGTATTGAAACAATGGGCGGTGTTTCCACAAAGATTATCGACCGCAACACCACCATTCCTACCAAGAAGAGCCAGATATTCTCTACCGCCGCTGACGGTCAGACCTCGGTTGAAGTTCACGTTTTGCAGGGCGAAAGAGAATTTGCAAAAGATAACAAAACTCTCGGTGTATTCCACCTTGACGGTATTGCTCCCGCTCCCCGCGGAATACCCCAGATTGAGGTTACATTTGATATAGATGCCAACGGTATCGTTCATGTTTCGGCAAAAGACCTCGGTACCGGCAAGGAAAACAACATCACCATCACATCCAGCACAAATATGTCCAAAGAAGACATTGATAAGGCTGTTAAGGATGCGGAAGCTTATGCGGCAGAAGATAAGAAACGCCGTGAGTCGGTTGATGTTAAGAACAATGCCGACCAGATGATTTACCAGACAGAAAAAACTCTTACCGAACTCGGCGACAAGGTAACCGAAGCGGAAAAGACTTCCATCAACACCGCAAAAGATGCTTTGAAAGAAGCGCTTAAGGGCGAAGATATCGAAGCTATTAAGGCTAAACAGGAAGAGCTTCAAAAAGCGCTTTATCCGATAAGCGAAAGAATATATAAGGAAGCTCAGGCAGCACAAGGTAACCAGGGCGGAAACGCCGCTCCCGACAACGGCAACGCCGGTGCAGACAGCAATGTTTATGAAGCCGACTATACCGATGTTGATGACAAAAAAGACGAAAATAAATAATATATTTTAATGTTATGGGCGGTAACTCCGCCCATAACGAGTACATAAGATAACTTGCCAAGGAGAAGAAGTTTGTGGCAGAGAGTAAGAGAGATTATTACGAAGTTTTAGGCGTTGATAAATCCGCAAGCGATGATGAGCTTAAAAAAGCATACCGAAAACTCGCCAAAAAATATCACCCCGATTTAAACCCCGGTGATGCTACCGCGGAAAAGAATTTTAAAGAGGTTAACGAAGCCTATGAAATTCTTTCCGATAAAGAAAAACGCGCCCGTTACGATCAGTTTGGCCATGCGGGTGTTGACCCGAATTTCGGCGCCGGTGGCGGCGGCGGATATAGCGGATACGGCGGCGGTTTCGGCGGTTTTGATGACCTTGGAGATATTTTCGGTTCCATATTCGGCGGCGGTTTCGGCGGCGGCAGCAGGCGTAACCCCAACGCACCGCGCAGAGGTAACGATACATCGGCGGTTGTTAATATATCTTTTGAAGAAGCGGCTCTTGGCTGCGAAAAAGATATTAAGTTCACCAAGATAGATAACTGTACCGATTGCGGCGGATCGGGTTGTGAAAAAGGCACTTCCGCCTCCACCTGCCCTGTTTGTCACGGTACGGGCCGCATAGAGCAGATACAACGCACACCCTTTGGTCAGATACAAACTCAAGGGATATGCAACCACTGTAACGGAAGCGGTAAAATCATTGACCACCCCTGCCACACCTGTGCCGGTAAAGGCAGGATAAGGCATACCGTTCAAAAATCGGTAAAGGTTCCTGCCGGCATTGATGATGGTCAGATTATCAGTCTTCGCGGCGGCGGTGATGCCGGAATAAACGGCGGACCGAGCGGCGATTTGAGGGTTAATGTCAATGTAAGACCGCACCCGATTTTCACAAGGGACAGATACGATGTTTACTGCGAAATTCCGATAACCTTTACCCAGGCGGCTTTAGGCGATGAGATAACCGTTCCCACCCTTTACGGAAATGTTAAATTCCAGATACACGAGGGAACGCAGCCCGGCGATGAATTTAAACTTCGCGGCAAAGGTATTCAAAGGCTTAATTACGCGGGCAAAGGCGACCAATATGTTAAGATTGCAGTTGAGGTTCCGAAAGGCCTCAATAAAGAGCAAAAGCAAAAGCTTGAGGCTTTTGAGGCATCGGTTGGCGATAAAAACTACAAAGCCAAAAAAAGTTTCAGCGATAAAATCAAAAATATTTTTAACTGATAAAGTAAAGTCGAAGGTTTTATGCCTTCGGCTTTTTTATTCTTTTGATTGACAAATATTATCATTAAATTTATAATATATATATTAAATTTATTATTTGGAGGTTAGAACCTTGAGTAAACTTACCGAAATCTTCGGAATAAATGTTTTCGGCGATGAAGCAATGGCAAAGCGCTTGCCTGCGGATGTTTACAAATCTCTTAAAGATGCAATATCCGATGGCAAAGCCATAGACCGCCATATCGCCGACACAGTTGCCGAAGCGATGAAAGAATGGGCAATAGAACACGGAGCGACACATTTTACCCATTGGTTCCAGCCTATGACAGGTATCACTGCCGAAAAGCACGATAGTTTTATAGAACCTGATGGGAACGGCAACATCATACTGGAATTTTCCGGCAAAAACCTTATAAAGGGCGAACCGGATGCTTCTTCCTTCCCCTCAGGCGGCTTGCGCGCCACCTTTGAAGCGCGCGGATATACAGCCTGGGACCCGAGTTCTTATGCTTTTATAAAAGATAAAACACTCTGCATTCCTACCGCTTTCTGTTCCTATAACGGCGAAGCGCTTGATAAAAAGACACCGCTTTTGCGCTCTATGGAAGCCATAAACCGCGAGGCGCTGAGAATTGCAAAAATGCTTTGCGAAGAAGATGTTTCAAAAATCAATGTTAGTGTCGGCTCGGAGCAGGAGTATTTCCTTGTTGACAAATCGGTGGCTTCAAGCCGCGCCGATATAGTTTTCTGCGGCAGGACTCTAATGGGTGCAAAGCCGCCCAAGGGTCAGGAGATGAACGACCACTATTTCGGTGTTATAAAGCCGCGCGTTGCCGCTTTTATGACCGAGCTTGATGATGAGCTTTGGAAGCTCGGCGTTTATGCCAAAACCGAGCATAACGAGGTGGCTCCCGCCCAGCACGAGCTGGCGCCTATTTTCACCACCGCCAATATAGCAACCGACCACAACCAGCTTACTATGGAGCTTATGAAAAAGGTTGCCGATAAGCACGGTCTTATCTGCCTTTTACACGAAAAGCCCTTTGCCGGTGTAAACGGAAGCGGTAAGCACAACAACTGGTCTATTTCCACCAACACAGGCATTAACTTCTTCAAGCCGGGCAAAAACCCCGAAGAAAATAAACTCTTCCTGCTTTCAACTGCCGCTTTTATTAAGGCTATTGATGAGCATCAGGATTTAATTCGCTATTCCACCGCTTCTGCCGGAAATGACCACCGCCTTGGCGGTCATGAAGCGCCGCCCGCCATTATTTCAATTTATTTAGGCGGTGCGCTCACCTCTATTTTTGAGGATATTGAAAACGGCGAGCATCACTCCTTTGGCGGAAAGGTTAAGATGAGTGTCGGCACAGAGGTTATCCCCTACATCAAAAAGGACACCTCCGACCGCAACCGCACCTCCCCCATCGCATTTACCGGCAACAAATTTGAATTCCGTATGCCGGGTTCGAGCGACTCAATCGCGGGAATAAACACCGTTATCAACACCATTATGGCGGATGTTTTCCGTGAGTTTGCAGATCGCCTTGAAAAAGCAGAGGATAAGGATAAAGAGATTATCGCCATTATAAAAGAGACCATGAAAGCGCATAAGCGCATATTATTTAACGGCGACGGTTATTCCGAGGAATGGAAAGAGGAAGCCGCCAAACGCGGTCTTTTAAACATCAGTTCAACACCTGAAGCCATTCCCTATTTTGCAGATGAAAAAAACATTGCTTTATTTGAGCGCCACGGTGTTCTCAACCGCAACGAGATTGTAAGCCGCCGCGATATTGCTTATGAAGTATATTGCAAAACAATTCATATTGAGGCTTTAACCCTTATTGAGATGTTAAAACGCGATGTTATGCCCGCTATCAGCAAATACGAGGGCAAGCTTTATAAAACCATCAGCTACAAGGCTGATAACTCAAGCAAAAAATTCGAGACAAAAACTGCCGCAACCCTGGCAGATTATAACGACCGTATATTTGATCTTTGCGATAAACTTGAAGAAGCAGTGGACAAAACGGGCAAAATCAATTCACTTGAAAAGATGGCGAAAGCCTACCACGATGATGTTCTTGCCCTTATGAACGAAATCCGCGAGCTTTGCGATAAATCGCAGGAAATTACCAAGCGTGAATACTGGCCATACCCCGCTTATGGCGATATGCTGTTTCATGTTTAACGACAAAAATAAGGGGCATTACTATGGATGATGTTAAGAGCATTGTTGCAAGGAATATTACCGAGCTTAGATTGCTTAACAATATGACCCAGCTCGATCTTGCGCAAAAACTTAACTATTCTGATAAAACAATTTCAAAATGGGAACGCGGCGAGTCTACGCCCGATATAAATGTTTTGGTTAACATTGCCGATATTTTCGGCGTTAGCCTTGATTACCTTGTCAGAAGCGAAAATATAGATGAGCAGGTGACGAAAAACCGGCTTGAAACAAGCTCTTATAACAAGCGTGCCGTAACGCTTATTTCGGAAGGCACCGTTTGGTTTGTGGCATTGTTTGCATTTATCATTACATCCCTTGTAACAAGTAAAGCATCCTTTCAGTGGTTGTATTTTGTATATGCTATGCCGATAATGCTTATTGTCAGACTTGTTTTAAACTCTATATGGTTTAACCCGCGGCAAAACTATATTATAGTTTCCCTGCTTATGTGGTCTATACTTACCGCCATTCATATTTCATTCCTTTATTTTGGTATAAATGTTGCCCTGATTTTCCTGCTTGGCGTTTTGGGGCAGATAATAATAGTTCTTTGGTCATTTATTTACAAGCCATCTAAAAAGCATAAAAAAGCACCGTAAAACGGTGCTTTTTCTTTCTCTACGAATTGTAGAACACGAAAATCTACTATTCTACGAATAAAAGCCACAATTCATAGAGCAATTTTTTAATCAATAGATTTATTTTATTTTAAGATTATTGTATAATGGTTTCAAAAGAGGTGATAAGAATTTGAATGTTTTATTCTGCGGAGACAGCGGTGTTTACAAGGGGATGTTTTTATCCCTTATAAGCCTATGCGATAACACCGCAAGACCTATAGATGCTTTTATTCTGACCGCCGATGTCGGAAACAGAAAAGCGATAAGCGATACTTTTGCGGATGAATTGCAAACCGCGGCTCGCGAGCATAACGAAAACTGCAACATTCATCTTCTTAATATCACCGAGCAGTTTAAGAATTATCTGCCGCTTGCAAATATGGGCACGCGCTTTACCCCGCTTTGTATGTTGAGGCTTTTTGCAGATATGATACCGCAAATTCCCGATAAAATTCTTTATCTTGATACCGATATAATTTGCCGAAAGAACTGGAACGGTTTATATGACACCGATATATCAGATTTTGAAATTGCCGGTGTTCCCGACAGATACGGCAGATGGTTTTTCTCTAACCCGTTAAAGCATAATTACCTGAATTCGGGTGTGTTGCTTCTTAATATGAAAAAAATCAGAAAAAGCGGTTTATTCTTAAAATGCCGCAGACTTTGCCGGGATAAAAAGATGTTTATGCCCGACCAAACGGCGCTTAACAAATTATCTGTTAAGAAAAAATTACCCCGCCGATATAACGAGCAGGGCAAAATAAAAAGCGATACCGTTTTAAAACATTTTACCACCTTTTTTAAATATTTCCCCTATATTCGGGCGGTAACAATAAAGCCCTGGGATGAAGAAAGGCTGCACAGTGAACTTAAAATATATGAGTTTGACAAACTCTTAGATGAATACAACCAAAGGAGAATAACAAAATGAAAAACGAAATTCCGGTATTTTTTGCTATTGATAACAACTTTGCCCCATACCTTGCCGTGGCGCTTAATTCCGCGGTTAAGAATTCGAGCAAAGAGAGAAACTATCGCGCTATTGTATTGCATGAAAATGTAAGCGAAGAGAACATCAAAAAACTAAAAGCTTTTGAAACCGATAATTTCAAAATAGATATAACCCCAATGAGCGCAAATTTTAAAATGCTTGATGACAGGATGAGCAATCGCCTGCGCTGCGATTATTTTACCCTGACAATATATTTCAGATTGTTTATCCCCGCTATGTTCCCGCAATATGATAAGGGTATTTATATCGACAGCGATATTGTGGTTGCGGGCGATTTAGCCAATCTTTTTGATACTGATATCGGCGATAATTACATCGGCGCCTGCCGTGATTTATCCATTGCCGATGTTCCGCCGCTTGTGGCTTATACAGAGAATGCCGTAGGCGTTAAAGGCGATGAATACATAAACTCGGGTGTTTTGCTTATGAACCTTAAAAAGCTTCGTGAGCTTGATTTTGAGGGCCATTTCTTAAATCTTTTAAACACCTATCATTTTGACAGTATAGCCCCCGACCAGGACTATATAAACGCCATCTGCAACGGCAAGATTTTTTATCTTGATGAGTCTTGGGATACAATGCCGAACAACGAGCGCCCCCTACTCGAAAACCCGAATATAATTCACTATAATCTATTTGAAAAGCCCTGGTGCTATGATAATGTTCAATATGAGGATGAATTTTGGAAATATGCCAAGACTTGTGGCTTTATCGATGAAATAAAAGCCTTTAAAGCGGCTTATGATGACAACAAAAAGGCGGCGGACAAGGAATGCCTTGAACTGCTTGTAAACCGTGGCATTTCCATCCCGAAAGAGGATGTAACCTTTAAGAAACTGCACGAAAAAGGAGTAAAAATCAGATTATGATTTTAGGTGGCGACAGAATACCGGTTATCGAAAACATAAAAAAATTCAGTGCCTCAGGCGAGTTTCACAACAAGGTTGAACTGCACGACCCGGTGCTGACACCTGCAGAAGCAAGGCAGATAACCGATAACTATATCGAAAACCGCAAAAAACTATCATTTAAAGCAAAGAGCGTTGTGGCACGCGCGGCGGCGCAGATAGCCACAAAACTGCTCAACCGTTCAACCGAGATAGTAGGTATGGAAAAGATACCGGCTGATATTGGCGGAATGATTATTACAAGCAATCATTTCAGCCCCATAGAAAACACGGTTATCAGGCATTTGACCAATAAGCTCGGCAGAAAAAATGTATCCATAATAAGCCAAACATCCAATTTTGCCATGCCGGGGGTTATAGGTTTTTTGATGAACTATGCCGACACAATACCGATTTCGGTAGAGCCGAGATATTTAGCGCGCGATTTTCTATCGGTTTTAAAAGAAAAACTTGTGGAAAATCACGAGGCGGTGCTTTTATACCCGGAGCAGGAAATGTGGTTTAACTATCGCAAACCCCGTCCGCCAAAAGGCGGCGCCTACTTCTATTCGGCAAAGCTTGGTATTCCGATTGTTTCCTGCTTTGTGGAGATGACCGATCTTAATGAGGATGAAAACGACAACAAGGACTTTAAGCAGGTTAAATATACCCTTCACGTGCTTGATGTTTTATATCCCGACAAGAATAAAACCTCAAAAGAAAACACCGAATTTATGGCGGAAACCGATTATAAACTCAAAAAGGAATGCTATGAAAGGGTTTACGGCAAGAAGCTTGACTATACCTTTGAGCCATGGGATATTGCCGGTTGGAAAGGCGAACTATGAAAGAGCCTGAGGTTAGGTACTACGATAGTTTTACCGATGATTTTGATAAAAGCGCCGACCAAAGTTTTTCGTTGCCCAATGACTACAAATGGGTAAGAAATGATATATTCTCCAAAGCGCTTTCGGGTGTTATTTACTTTTTGGCGCTTGTTTTCGGTCACTTTTATTGCAGATATATACTGCATATGAGAATTCGCGGCAAAGATGCGGCAAAGCCATATAAAGATGGTTTTTTCATCTTCGGCAACCATACGCAGCCTATCGGCGATGTTGTAATACCCGCGTTTGCCGTTTTGCCAAAGAGGATATTTACGATAGTCAGCCCCGCAAACTACGGCATACCCGTTATCGGCAGGGCGCTTCCCTATCTCGGCGCTTTACCTGTTACCGATAATTTAAGCGGTATAAAGGAACTAAACCGAGCGATTGAAACAAGGCTTGCGGGCGGTCACCCGATAGTTGTCTACCCCGAGGCACATGTTTGGGAATATTACACGGGTATTCGCCCTTTCCCCGATACCGCTTTCAAATATCCCGTAAAATTAGGTAAACCTGTCTTTGTTTTGACAAATACATATAGAAAATCAAAAATATTTAAAAGACCTATAATGTACACATATTTAGACGGTCCCTTTTTTCCAACGGGAGAAACCGCAAAGCAAAAGGCGGCAAATCTCAAAGAAACGGTTTATAAAACCATGAGAGAGCGAGCCGAAAGCAGTAATTTTGATTACATAGTTTATAAAAAGAAATAAAAAAACACCTTGTTCTGACAGAACAAGGCGTTTTTTATTTGATTATATAATTCTTACCCTGATAACACCATCGATGGCTTCAAGTTTATCTTTGATATTTGCAACATCTATATCGGTAACATCTATCATAGTATAGGCAAGCGCATCTTTTGATTTATTAAGCATATTTTCAATATTAACATCATTTTCGGCGACAATGCTTGTGATAGAGGTGAGCATTTTCGGTATATTTTTATGAATAATGCAAATTCTGTGCTTGCCGCTTCTCGGCATATGAATTTCAGGCAGATTGACCGAGTTTACAATATTGCCGTTTTCGATATAATCGATAAGCTGTTTTACCGCCATTTCGCCGCAGTTATCTTCTGCTTCAACGGTTGAACCGCCGAGGTGCGGTGTTGCAACAACGCCGGTTGTTCCGATAATTTCTTCACAGGGGAAATCGGTTATAAAGGTTGCAACCTTGCCTTCCTCCAGCGCTTCCTTTATATCGTGAACATTTACAACTTCTTTTCTTGCAAAGTTTAATATGCGAACACCCGGTTTCATACGGGCAATGGCATCCTTATTTATCATATCGCGGGTGGTGTCATCAAGCGGAACATGAACGGTTATATAATCGCACTGCTCAAAAATTTCGTTTATATCATAGATATGAACGGCATTATATGTCAGGTTCCAGGCGGAAGAGAGCGACATATACGGGTCGTAACCGTAAACCTTCATACCAAGATGATTAGCGGCATTTGCAACAAGACCGCCTACCGCGCCAAGACCGATAACACCAATCTTTTTACCCTTTATTTCGGGGCCGACAAAAGCGCCCTTACCCTTTTCAACCTGCTTTTCGATTTCGGGTTGACCTTTAAGAGTTTTAACCCAATCGATTGAGGGTATAATCTTACGGGAAGCAAGCATTAAAGCGCAGATAACAAGTTCTTTAACCGCGTTTGCGTTGGCGCCCGGTGTATTGAAAACAACAATACCCTTTTCACTGCATTTTTCAATCGGAATATTGTTTGTTCCGGCGCCTGTTCTCGCGATAACAAGCAGATTGTCATTAAGCGGCTCTTCATGCAAAGACATAGCGCGAACAAGTATGCCGTCGGGGTTTTCAACCTCATCCCCTACTGTGTATTTATCATCAAAGATTGCAAGGCCTTGTTTTGAAACCTTGTTAAAAGTTTTAATCTTATACATTGCTTATCCGTTCTCCTTTTCAAACTTTTCCATAAAGTTTACAAGCGCTTCAACGCCCTCATAAGGCATTGCATTATAAATGGAAGCACGCATGCCGCCGACAGTTCTGTGACCTTTAAGATTAACAAGTCCGTTTGCCTGCGACTCAGCAATAAACTTTTTATTAAGCTCTTCCGAATCTGTTACAAAAGGAACATTCATAAGCGAACGGTCTTCTTTTACAACCGTGCCTTTAAACATTTTACTGTTATCGAGAAAATCATATAAAAGGTTGGCTTTTTTAAGGTTGTTTTTGTAAACCGCTTCAACGCCGCCCTGCTCTTTTATCCACTTAAACACAAGACCTGCCATATAGATATTATAGCAAGGAGGAGTGTTAAAGAGAGATTTTGCATCGGCTTGAATTTTATAATTAAGCATGGTGGGAGTTATATCCATAGCATTGCCGAGAAGATCTTTTCTCGCAATTACCATAACAACACCCGCGGGAGCGACATTCTTCTGAGCGCCGCCGAAAAGCAAGCCGAACTTTGAAACATCAAGCGGCTCTGAAAGCATACAGCTTGAAATATCCGCTACAAGCGGAATATCGCCTGTATCGGGAAGGGTGTTATACTTGGTGCCGTAGATGGTATTATTAAGGCAAATATAAACATAATCGGCATCTTTTCTGAAATCTTCACGAGTGGTTTTAGGTATATAACTGAATGTTTTATCCGCGCTTGAAGCCGCGGCGCGGGCATCGCCGTATTTACAAGCTTCTTCAAAAGCCTTTTTTGCCCACTGACCGGTGATGATATAATCAGCCTTATTATTTTTATTCATAAGGTTTAGCGGAACAGATGCAAACTGAGTGTAACCGCCGCCCTGGGTGAAGAAAACATCGTAATTATCGGGGATGTTCATAATCTCCCTTAAATCTGCTTCCGCGGTTTCGATTATTTCTTCGTATTCCTTGGAACGGTGGGACATTTCCATAACCGACTGCCCTGTTCCCTTATATTCTAAAAGTTCTGCCTGCGCGGTTTTAAGCACCGAAAGCGGTAACATAGAAGGTCCCGCGCTGAAATTATAAACTCTTGACATTAACAAAACCCCCATAGATTTTTAATTCCACCATATTATATTATTATAATATTTATAAGTCAATGGGTTTGTTAAGACTTTGACAATCTTTTTATAATATTTTGTCATTTTTTATTTGATATTGTTAAATATATAACAAAGACTGCCTTTTTACTTTGAAAGGCAGTCTTTGATTTTTATTTTTTTAACAATGTTTTTGTTTATTCGGTTTCTTCTTCAGGTGGCTCTAAGACTTCTACCGACAGGGTTTCTATTCGTTTTTCATCACATTCTTTAACGGTTATTAAAAGATTTTCAAACTGAGTCTTTGCACCTTTGAAGGCTTCGCCCTCAAGCAGATCGGTGACAAACCCGCCGATGGTTGCGGTGCTTTCATCAAAATCTTCATTCTCTTCTATATCGATATCAAACTCATCAAAGAAATCATAAACCCGCATACCGCCATCGGCTTCATAATGGGTTTCATCAATGCAGACAAATTCGGGGGTGTCATCATCATTTTCATCGAATATCTCCCCTACCAGTTGTTCCATAACATCTTCCATAGTGAGAATACCCATTGTTCCGCCGTATTCATCGAGAACAACCACCATATGGCTCTTGGTTTCTTTCATCTTTTCAAGAACATCAGGCAAAGACATTGTTTTATGAACAAATGTTACCGGCAAGAGCAAATCTCTGATTGATACGCGGTCATTTGATACAAGCTCTTTAAAGAAGCGGTTTAAAAGCAGAATACCGATTATATTATCGGGTGTATCCTCATATACCGGAAGCCTTGAATGATTTGTCTCAAATATTTTTTCAAGGTTTACTTCATAAGAATCATGAATATCAAGCGCCACCATATCAACGCGGTGGGTTATTATCTCAAACGCCGATACATCATCAAAATAAAGGGCATTTTGAAGCATATCGCTTTGCTCTTCATCGATAACCCCTTCATCCTCGGCAATATCGATTATGTTTTCAAGGTCATCGGGCGATACCGCTTCGCTATCGGTTACGCGGTGGCGCCAAAGCCTTGAAACCGCGTTTACAAAAAGCATAACGATAAAGGTTATCGGTTTGAAAATAATCGATATGACATAAATCGGCAACGAAAATGCCGTCGAGAGATTTTCCGAAAACTGCTTGCCGAAAACCTTTGGCATCATCTCACCGAATATGAGAACGATAACCGTCATAATTACGGTGGAAACATAGGCGTGCTTTTCGCCGAGCCACGCGATAACCAGCACCGCGCACACAGAGGAAGCCGCATTGTTTACAAGGTTATTGCCTATGAGAATTGCACTGAGATAACTATCATAATAGTCCTTAATTTTAAGAGCAAGCTTAACAGGCAGACTTTTCGGGCTTTTTTCAAGCCTTAACTTAAGTCTTGTTCTATTTGCAGAAGCAAGAGCGATTTCGCTTGAAGAAAAGAAAGCGGAAAGCAGAACAAAAACTGCTATTAAAAGATATCTTATGGTGTTACTCATCGGCGCCACCTCCGATATCTTCCTCATCGTATATCTCGCCGACCAGTTCTTCCAGAATATCTTCTATCGTAACTATTCCGATGATTTTATCTCCCTTTTCTCTTACAATGGCAAGATTTCTACGATGATTACTCATCTGCGCCAAAAGGTCATCTATCGGAATATCAGGCCTTACAAAATAAGGATAATCAAGCACAGAAGCCAGAACCACTCTGCCTTTATTCTTTATATATGCACGCAAAAATTTTCTTATTTGCAGTACACCTTTTACATTCCCGTTTCTTGTAAGAACGGGAATGCGCGAATGGATGGACTCTTTAACGATTTTTAAAATATCCTCGGTTTTTGTGCCTGCCGCTATTTTGGAAACATCTTCCCAAGGGACAGCTATTTCACCCGCGGTTCTGTCATTAAACTCCATAACCGAGCGCATAAGCTTTCCGGTTTCCTCATCGATTTCCGTATCGGATGAGATGTTTTCAACCATTGTTTGAAGCTCATCTTCCGTAACGGTAACATCTGTTTTTGCCCGCTTTAAAAACGGCTTTAAAGCGAGATTTGATATAAACGATAAAAACGCCGAAAACGGGCGCAGAAGTTTCATTAAAGCTATAAGCAGCCCCGATGCATTCATCGCGAATGACTCGTTGCAGCTTCTGGCATAAACTTTTGGTAATATTTCGCCGAAGATATATACTATTACGGTTGTGATAACGGTCGTAATGGTGATAACCAGCGAGCCTGTACCCCAAACGCGCCTTGCAATAACAACGGCAAGGGTTGCACAACCGATACTGAAAATATTGTTTCCGATAAGAAGTACCGAAAGCGCGCGTTCAAAATTATCGAGAATATATAGCACACGCTTTGCCTTGCGGTTTCCCCTATCGGCCTCACTTATAATATGAATTCGGTTAACGCTCGCAAGCGAGGTTTCCGTTCCTGCAAAATAGGCGCAACCGAGCACCAAAACTAAAAATAGAATAATACTGCCTGTCGGAATACTCCCAGGGTCATCCATTAAATTTTCATCTCCTGATTAT
>CAMPCO010000035.1 GCA_946646305.1 uncultured Clostridia bacterium
TACTCTGCTTTTAAATATTCTATAAAGGCTTCGGTTTTATCCTTTTTAACAAGAGCCACGGCGCAACCGCCAAAGCCTGCGCCCGTAAGTCTGGCACCGAGAACGCCTTCAAAGTTTCTTGCCGTTTCGGTAAGAAAATCAAGTTGAGGGCAGGAAACCTCATAATCATCGCGAAGGGAATAATGCGACTCGTTCATGAGTTTTCCAAAAGCCGCAAAATCGCCGTTTTGCAAAACTTTTGCCGCACACTTTACGCGGTGGTTTTCATATATAACATGCCGCGCCCGCTTTGCGATTACGGGTGGCAAAAGGCCTTTATACTTTTCAAAGGTTTCTATGTCAATATCGCAAAGAGTTTTCGCCGAAATCTTTTCTTTAAAAATTGAAAGGGCGGTTTCGCATTCTTTTCTGCGGTCATTAAAAGCGGAGCCCGCAAGTGTGCGTTTTACAAGGCTGTTTATTATAACAATATCGGTGGCTTCGGAAGGGAGAGGGACCCGGCTGTAATCAAGGGTATCGCAGTTTAGCATTATGGCATGATTTTCTTTGCCGACAGAACTTGCAAACTGGTCCATTATTCCGCAGTTTACACCGACAAACCGGTTTTCCGCAAACTGCCCCATAACGGCTAAAAGCTCGCGTGGCACATCGATATTAAAAAGATTTTTAATGATAACGCCTGTAAGCATTTCCAAAGCGGCAGAGGATGAAAGCCCCGCGCCGCCGGGCAGATCGCTGATACAAGCCATTTCAAACCCGCGGTCTATCTTATAACCGAAACGCAAAAATGTATTAACAACACCGAGCGGATAGTCAACCCATTCGCCGGTCTTTTTTATATCATCAAGCGGCACCTCTATTATTCCCTTGTCTTTAAAATCGAGGGAATAAAAGCGCAAGAGATTATCATTTCTTTTTGCGGCGCAACCGTAAATACCGTTTGGTATGGCGCAGGGGAAAACATATCCGCCGTTATAATCTATATGCTCGCCGATAAGGTTTACTCTGCCGGGGGCAAAGCAACAAATACCATGTCGGCTGTCAAAGATTTTAAGAAAAAGGTCTGTGCATTTTTTAAACATAAAAACCACCACACATTTTAATAATATTATTATAGATGTAATGCCGCCGCTTGGCAACAAAAAATTTTTTAAAGAATTTAAAAAAACTTAAAAATTTTCAATTTTTTTTCAATAAACCCTAACTATAATTAGGTCAAACAAAGAAAAACACAGGGGGTACTTAACATGACAATCGTACAAAACCCGATAGTGGTTATGAAAAGATATGAACTGAAATATATAATCAGCCGCGAGCAGGAAGAATTCTTTAAAGAAAGAATAAAGGAGCATATGGCGCCTGACCGGTTCGGGCTTACAACTATCGCAACCCTTTACTACGATACACCCGACCACAGGCTTATAAACTCTTCAATAGAAGCAACCGATTTTAAAGAGAAAATCAGGCTTCGCTCCTATGGGATGGCAGATGAAAACTCGCCCGTTTTTTTAGAGCTTAAAAGAAAAGCCTACGGCATAGTTTATAAGCGCCGAATCGAGAGTACAATAGGCGATGTTGATAAATTTTTTAAGGGCGAGCAGAGTATCGGCGATAACAGTCAGATAGAAAAAGAACTTAAATACTTTTGCGATTATTACGGCGATATTTCTCCTGCCTGTCTTATAATCTATGACCGCACGGCATACTACGAGCCTGACGGCGATTTAAGACTTACGATAGACAACAACCCGCGTTACAGAACAGAAGACTTAAATCTTACAACATCGATGGATGGCATTTCTCTTTTGCCGGAAGGCTATTCCATTCTTGAAATAAAGGTGCAGGGAGCCATTCCGCTTTGGCTTTGCGAAATCCTTAGCGAGGGCAAAATATATAAAGGTAAATTTTCAAAATACGGTGAAGCCTACAAAAGGCAAATGACCGCAAACATCAGGGGGTAAAAAAATGTTTAATTCAATTTACACTTCAACAGTTACATCATCTCAGTTCTTTCTTATGGCGGCCGCGTCGCTTTTAACAGGTTTTTTCTACGCGTGGCTTATGTCATTTAAGATAAGATCAACCAAAAGATTTTTCATAGTTCTTTCCCTTATTTCTTTTATAGTCGCATCGGTTATAACCTTTGTTAACGGCAACATCGGTGCCGGTGTGGCAATAGGCGGAGCATTCAGTCTTATCCGCTTCCGCTCGGCACAGGGCAGTGCCGATGAAATAGCGGCAATACTTATTGCCATGGGCGCGGGAATTGCATTCGGAATGGGCTATTTGGCTTACGGCATACTTATTATGGTCTGTTTATCAATTTTATTCTTTATTTTCTCGCTTTTGCCGATATTCGACCATAAAAGCAGGGCTACAGACCAACTGCTCAGGATAACAATACCCGAATCGCTTGAATACAGCGATACCTTTAAAGATATTTTCGCCAAATTTTTAAAGACTTACGAAAGTGTCGGCATTAAGACAACGGGTATGGGCTCTATGTTCCGCCTATCATTTAAAATTCAGATGAAAGATCACACGCAGGAAAAAGCATTTATAGATGAATTAAGAACCAAAAACGGCAACCTTGAAATTGCGATTACACCCTTTGCCGAGGTTCAGAACCAATTATAATATATTGAGGAGTGGCAAAAATGAAAAAAAGAATTTTAGCATTATTCCTCGCCGCGGTAATATTCTTATTTGCTGTAGGATGCGGCAAGGGCAGCAGTTCAAACACAGGCTCTGTTTCAACCGATATTGTAAGCGGTGATGTTGAATATTTTTCGGATGGCGATTTTAAAGATGTTTCAGGCGAAACACCAAATGCCACAATAACCCTTTCGGGCTCTGAGGGTACCATCTCCGATACAACAAGAGGTTCATCGGGCGAAACGGTTACCATTACCGCCAAGGGTATTTACAGAATAACCGGCAGCAGTGAAAATGTAACCATCACTGTAAACGACAGTAAAGAATCGGGCAACATCTATCTTGTTTTAGATGGTGTTACAATGAAAAACAGTTCTGCACCCTGCATAGTGGTAGAGGCGGCGGATAAGGTTATAGTTCAGTGTGTGGGAGATAACTCCCTTACCTATACAAGCACCTCCTCAGAGCTTGACGGCGCAATCTATTCAAGCGATGATATAACCCTTAACGGAAGCGGAAGCCTGGTTATAAGCTCTGCGCTTCACGGTATTGTAGGCAAAGATGATGTTAAAATCACCGGCGCCGCAATCAGTCTTAACACCTCTTCGATAGGAATTAAAGCCAACGACTCGGTTCGTATCGGCGGCGGAGAGTTAAATATTGTTTCAAGTCATGACGGCATCCAGGTTGACAGTGATGAGGGAACGGGATATTTCTATATGTCAGACGGCACAGTAAATATCACCTCAGGATATGACGGCATAGATGTTAAAACCGATGCCGAAACAAACAGCGAATATGTTTTGCTTGTAGGCGGCAGTGTTAACATCACCGCGGGCGGCGGCTCGGCAAACTCTCAAAGCAGCACCTCTCAAAAGGGTATTAAATGCTCCGGTGATATCAAGACAGGCAATGCCGAAATCACCGTTTCTTCCGCCGATGATGCGCTTCACAGCGGAAATGATATTCTCATAACCGATGGCGTTTTAAACCTGGCTTCAAGCGATGACGGTATCCATGCCGATAGCACACTTACAATAAGCGGCGGCAAGGTTAATGTTACCAAATCTTATGAAGGTCTTGAAGGTATGGTTATTAACCTTTCGGGCGGAGATGTAAATGTATATGCCAGTGATGACGGCGTTAACGCGGCGGGCGGTTCCGATACAACCTCCACCGAAGCATGGCCTTCAAAGTGGGGCGGAGCATCATCCTCAAGCGGTACGCTCAATATTTCAGGCGGCAATATATATGTAAACTCCAAAGGCGATGGACTTGACTCAAACGGCTCCATATATGTAAGCGGCGGCTATGTAATAGTTGAAGGCCCCACCGATAACGGAAACGGCGCTCTTGATATAGGCGACTCGGCAAACTGTGTAGCAGAGATAACCGGCGGCACAGTGCTGGCGATAGGTTCATCCGGAATGGCTGTAAACTTTAACAGCGGTTCTCAGTGCTCGGCGCTTGTATCCCTTTCGGGCTCGGCAGGCGATACGATAACCGTAAACGATGGCTCGGGCTTCTCGTTCACCGCGACCAAGGCGTTTTCAAGTGTTGTATACTCTTCTTCCTCTCTTTCAAGCGGAAACAGTTACACCATAACCGCAGGCTCTGCGTCTTCAAATATCGACTTTTCTTCAAGCTCATACTATTCTAATGTAAGCGGTATGGGCGGCGGAATGGGCGGTATGAACGGCGGCATGGGCGGTAACTTCGGAGGCAGAAGATAATACCGATACTTTTCATTATAAAATAACCCCCAAAGAGGCACATCCCAATAAAAACGGGATGTGCTTCTTTTTGTCGTAAAATGATGATTTTTGCGCTAATTTGCACAAAACTACAGAAAAATCTTAAATTTTATGATTATTTTTGAATAAAATTGCTTGACTTTGCTCAAATTTATGTTAAAATATTATCAAGAGGTGACATAAGGTGCTAACCCAGGAAAGGCATAAAGAAATACTTGATTTACTCAACAAAAAAAGTGTTGTAACGGTTTCGGAACTATCCGAAATGTTTGAAACAAGCGAATCAACCATCAGAAGAGATTTGGCGCTTTTAGATAAGCAGAAAAAGCTCAATAAGATTTTCGGCGGCGCTCAGGCCATAAGGCAGGTTTCGGGTGCTTTGGAAAACGAGGTTTCCATCCGCGAAAATGTTATGCGGCCGCAAAAGGACAAAATTGCCCGCTATGCGGCAAAACTTATAAATGATGATGATTTTGTTTTTATAGACTCGGGAACTACCACATCGATGATGATAGATTATATAGGGCCTACCAAGGCGACCTTTGTAACAAACGGTATTGCTCATAGTCTAAAACTACTCAGAAAGGGACTTAATGCATATCTTATAGGGGGAAGGATAAAACCCGTCACCGAAGCGGTTGTCGGCGCCGAAGGGGTAAACAGCCTTTCGGGATATAATTTTACAAAGGCTTTTCTCGGTGCAAACGGTATTGACCTTAATGCAGGCTTTACCACCCCGGACCTCGAAGAAGCCCATATAAAGCGTACCGCCGCAAACAACAGTTATGTATCTTTTGTTTTGGCGGATAGCAGTAAATTCAGAAAAACCACCCCGATAACCTTTGCAAATCTAAATAAATGCTGCATCATAACCGATAAAGCGCCGGGAAACGACTGGTCGGATATAACGGCGATTAAGGTTGTAGAATAGAGAGAAGGTTAAAAATGATTTACACTTTGACTTTAAACCCCAGTATCGATTATGTCGTATTTCTTGATAAGTTTGAAGCGGGAATAACCAACCGCACAACCGGTGAAGAGATTTATTTCGGCGGAAAGGGAATAAATGTTTCGCTTATTCTTTCGGAGCTCAGCCTTAAAAACACCGCGCTCGGCTTCATAGCAGGCTTTACGGGTGATGCAATTAAAAAAGGCTTTGGCGGCGAAAATATAATTCCCGATTTTATAAAGCTTAAAAGCGGCAATTCGAGAATAAATGTAAAAATCAAAGCCGGAACAGAGACCGAAATAAACGGCCAGGGACCGAAAATAGAAGCGGAAGAGCTTGAAAAACTTATAAAAAAACTTGAAAATGTTAAACCTGGCGATACGGTTATTCTTTCGGGCAGTATTCCGAATACCTGCCCCAGTGATATTTACGAAAGAATTTTAAAACTTATCTCAAAAACCGAAGATGTAAGGGTTATTGTAGATGCAACGGGTGAACTGCTTGTAAAGACCCTTAAATACAAACCGTTTTTGATAAAGCCAAACCGCCAGGAATTATCAGAACTTTTCGGCGTTTCGGTGGAAACCGCAGAAGACACCGAAAAATACGCAAGGAAATTGATTGAAATGGGTGCTAAAAATGTCCTTGTTTCCCTTGGCGGCGAGGGAGCCATGCTTATTGATGAAACGGGGAAAAGGCATACAATCGGAACCGCAAACGGCAAGGTGCTTAATACCGTGGGCTCGGGCGATTCAATGGTTGCGGGCTTTGTTGCCGGATATGAGCAGACAAAAGACTATGGCTATGCTCTTAAACTCGGCACCGCCTGCGGCGGGGCAACGGCGTTTTCAAAAGGCATCGCCGATAGAGAAACAATAGATAAGGTTTTAAAACAATTTATATAAAAATTTTTAAAAAAGGAGTGTTTCTATGCGCATCACAGACCTACTTAAAAAAGAAGGCATAAAAATCGGCGCTTCTGCTGTCGATAAGGCTGACGCTATCGATCAGCTTATTGCTCTTCACGAGGTCTCAGGCAATCTCAAAGATGTTTCCGCTTATAAAGAGGGAATTCTTGCAAGAGAGAGCCAAAGCACCACTGCAATAGGAATGGAAATCGCCATTCCTCATGCAAAAAGCGAAGCGGTTGCAAAACCGGCGCTTACCGCAATGACCCTGCCGGAAGGTGTTGACTACGGCGCACCCGATGGTAACCCCTGCAAACTTTTATTTATGATTGCCGCAACCACAGATGGCGATGTTCATCTTGAGGTTTTGGCAAGAATGATGCAAATGCTTATGGATACTGATTTCACAAACGACCTGAAGCAGGCTAAAACACCGGAGGAATTTTTGGAAATCATTGACCGCAAGGAAAAAGAAAAATTCCCCGAGGAAGTGAAGGAAGAAAAAATGGAAGAGAAAAAAGGCTATCGCATACTCGCAGTAACCGCATGCCCCACCGGTATCGCCCATACATATATGGCGGCCGAAGCACTTACCAAAGCAGGTGAGGAATTAGGCGTTTCTATCAAGGTTGAAACAAATGGCTCGGGCGGAGCGAAAAATGTTCTCACAAAGAAGGAAATAGAAGAATGTGACGGCATTATAATCGCCGCAGATAAAAATGTTGAAATGGCTCGCTTTAACGGTAAACCCGTTATTAAAACCCCGGTTGCAGACGGTATTCATAAACCCGCTGAACTTATCAACAAGGTTTTAAACGGCGAAGCTCCCGTTTTCCACAGCACAGAAGAAGCTTCTTCTGCTGATTTCGGCGATGATGAATCATTCGGCCGCAAGATTTATAAGCATCTTATGAACGGCGTATCCCATATGCTTCCGTTCGTTGTAGGCGGCGGCGTTCTTATCGCAATCGGCTTCCTTATCGATACAATTCTCGGCAATGCAACCGTTAACGGTGCCGCAAACCCGGCATTCGGTTTTACAAGCTTTGCCGCATCAATTCCTTTCTGGATCGGTAAAGTTGCATTCGGTATGATGCTTCCCATCCTTTCGGGATATATAGCAATGTCAATAGCCGACAGACCCGGTCTCTTACCCGGTATGTTAGGCGGTATCATAGCGGCAAACGGCTACACCTTTAAGTCAATGTTTGAAGCGCAAAACCTCGTTGGCGACGGCGCCGCGGTTTCGGGCTTCCTTGGTGCATTGCTTGCAGGTTTCATAGCAGGTCTTGTTGTAAACCTTATCAAAAAGGCATTCAACTGGTTGCCCAAAGCAATGGACGGAATTAAGCCGGTATTTATTTATCCGCTTCTCGGTTCCTTCTGTGTCGGCGCTATTATGTGCCTTATCAACCCGGTTATCGGAATTCTTAACACCGCGGTTTCAAACGGTCTTACATCACTCGGTACCTCCAGCAGACTTATTCTTTCAATCGTTCTCGCAGGTATGATGGCTATCGATATGGGCGGCCCCTTCAACAAGGCGGCTTATGTATTCGGTACAGCCGCTATCGCAGACGGCAACACCTGGATAATGGCAGCCGTTATGATAGGCGGTATGGTACCTCCCATCGCAATAGCACTTTCTACCACATTCAATAAGAAAAAATGGACCGCAGAAGAACTTAAATCAGGCCCCGTTAACTATCTTATGGGTCTTTGCTTCATAACCGAAGGCGCTATTCCTTATGCGGCTTCCGATCCGCTAAGAGTAATTCCTTCCTGCATAGTAGGTTCTGCGGCAGCCGGCGCTTTAACCGCGCTCTTCAAAGTAACCTGCCCCGCACCTCACGGCGGTATCTTCACATTTATCGTTTGCGGCAATCCGTTGCTTTATGTTGTAGCGCTTATAGGCGGCTCGGTAGTAGGCGCTTTGATGCTGGCAATTCTTAAAAAACCGGCAAAGAAATAATTAAAGATTTTTAAATTCTCAAAGGAGAGAAAACAAAGTGGTTTCAAAACATTTTACAGTAATCAATGCGCAGGGATTTCATATGCGCCCCGCAACCGATTTTGCAAATGCTATGGGCAAATACGGTTGTCGGGTTACAATTAAACACAATGGCAGAGATGTTGACGGCAAAAGCCTTATGAACATCATCGCCGCCTGCATTAAAGTGGGCAGTGAAATTGATGTTGTTTGCGATGGCGAGGGCGAAGCAGAAGCTTTGGCAGAGGCCGCCGCAATGATAGAAAACGGCTTTGGCGAATAAGGAGAAGTTTATGTTAAAAGGTGTTGCCGCATCTGACGGCATAGGAATAGGCAATGTTTTGCTTATTGAAGAAACATCTCTTGAATACACTCCGCACGCGGTAGAAGATACCGCGGCGGAGACCCGCCGTTTCCACGAAGCGGTTGAAGTGTTTGTTAAAAACACCGAAAAGCAGGCGGAAAATCTTACAAAAACCGCAGGCGAAAAAGAAGCCAAAATAATGCTCGGACATATTTCCATGATTAAAGACCCTTATATGCAGGGCGAAATAGAGAAGCAGATACAAGGCGGCAGTTGTGCCGAAGCGGCTCTTGAAAATATGTGCGATATGTTTATAGGTGTTTTTTCCGCCGCCGAAGATGATTTTACCCGTCAGCGTGCCGCAGATGTTCGCGATGTTAAGGCGGGGATGCTTGCTATTTTGCTCGGTGTTAATGTGGTAGATTTAACCGCCGCCGCGCCCGGCACAATAATCGTTGCAAGAGAACTTACCCCCTCTATGACGGCGGGTATAGACAGGGATAACATTGTCGGAATAATAACCGAAACGGGCGGCAAAACCTCCCATTCGGCAATACTTGCCCGCGCTTTGGAAATACCCGCGGTGTTAAGTGTTGAAAATGTTACCAAAACATTTAAAGACGGCGAAAAGGTTATCGTTGACGGCAAGGCGGGGCTTGTAATAGAAAACCCGACCGCCGCCGATATTACGGAATACACTGCCAAAAGAGAAGAGTTTTTGGCTGAAAAAAGTGAACTTGAAATGTTCAGAAACAAGAAAACTCTTAATGCCGATGGCACGGAATATGAACTGTTTTGCAATATCGGTAAGCCGGAGGATGCCGTTAAAGCGGTTGAATGTGACGGCGAGGGTGTCGGACTTTTCAGAACCGAATTCCTGTTTATGGACCGCAATTCACTGCCCAATGAAAACGAGCAGTTTGAAGCCTATAAAAAGGCGGTTATGGTGTTAAAGGGCAAGCCGCTTATCATCAGAACTCTTGATATCGGCGGTGATAAGGAAATACCTTATTTGGGACTCGAAAAGGAAGAAAACCCCTTTATGGGTTATCGCGCAATTCGCTATTGCCTTGGTAATAAAGACCTTTTCAAAACCCAAATTCGCGCCATTTTGCGCGCTTCCGTTTACGGCGATATCAGAATTATGTTCCCGCTTGTAACCTGTGTTGAAGAGGTTCGCCACGGCAAAACTCTTGTTGAAGAATGCAAAGCCGAGCTTAAAGCACAGGGTAAAGGGTTCAATAATGATATAAAAATCGGCATTATGACCGAAACCGCGGCAAGCGCGGCGATAGCCGATTTGCTTGCAAAGGAATGCGACTTTTTCTCGATAGGCACAAACGATCTTACGGGCTACACCATGTCCTGCGATCGCGGAAACAGCAAGGTTTCCTATCTTTATTCTCATTTTCAACCTGCCGTTTTGCGCATGATTGAAAAGATAATAAAAAGTGCCGCGGAAAACGGAATTCCGGTTGGTATGTGCGGTGAAGCCGCCGCCGACCCGATGCTGGTGCCTTTGCTTATTTCTTTCGGGCTTACCGAATTCAGTGTTTCGCCTGTTTCGGTGCTTAAAGTAAGAAAAGAAATTGCAAAATGGACTAAGCGCGATGCCGATGCTCTGCGCGATTATGTTATGACCCTTCATACACAAAGCGAAATAGTAGAGTATATAAAATCAAAGTTATAATTTAAAAAGCAGTTGGGGGTTTGCCCCCAGCTGCTTTTGCTTTCTTGACTTTACGGCAGACTGAGTATATAATTTAGTTAAAAGAATTAAAAGGGATGAATTATGAAATATTTTTATTTGGCGGCGCTTTTTGCCGCGATGCAGATTTTGCTTCTTTCTGCCGTTATTTATCTTTTAAACCGCAACAAGGTTTTTCTTTCTGTGGTATTTATAATAATTAAATTTGCGGCTTATGTTTACGGCATAAGCGCTCTGTTCGCTTTGGAAACATCGCCTGTTGTTCATGGCGTGGTCGGTTTTCTCGCGGGACTGCCGATAAGCGGCGGAATATTTATGTTTATTCTGTACCGTTTAAAAAGGCGGAAATCTTAAAAAGTACATAATAAAAGAGTTTTTAAGGAGATGATTTTTATCATCTCCTTTTTAATTTGCAAATTGACAACAGGTGGCTCATATAGTACAATAAATATAAATATAATATTAAAGATAGGGGCAGATTTTATGAAACCTGTTTACAAAAGAATTTTGCTTAAAATTTCCGGCGAGGTACTTGCGGGTGAAAAGGGAACAGGCATCGATTTTGATAAGGTTACCGATGTTTGCAAAAGAATAAAGACCTGCGTTGATATGGGTGTTCAGGTTTGCGTTGTTGTAGGCGGCGGAAACTTCTGGCGCGGCAGATCAAGCGGCAATATGGACAAGACCCGTGCCGACCATATGGGAATGCTTGCAACCACGATAAACTCGCTCGCCCTTTGCGATGCGCTTGAAAGCCTGGGGGTCAGCTCCCGCGTTCAGACGGCGATAGAAATGCGCCAGATAGCAGAGCCCTATATCCGCAACAAGGCGGTTCGCCACCTTGAAAAAGGCAGGGTTGTAATCTTTGGCTGCGGAACAGGAAACCCCTTCTTTTCAACCGATACCGCCGCGGCGCTTCGCGGTGTTGAAATGGGTGTTGATGTTATCCTTAAAGCCACCAATGTTGACGGCGTTTTTGACAGCGACCCGAAAACCAATAAAAATGCCAAAATGTTTACCAACCTCACCCACCATGAAGTGCTTACAAAACAACTTCATGTTATGGACAGCACCGCGGCTTCGCTTTGTATGGATAACAATATTAAAATACTCGTATTCAATCTCAACAACCCCGATAACATCATCGCCGCGGTAACAGGCGAAAAAATCGGAACACTTGTAGGATAATAAAGGAGAATATATTATGGAAACTTTGATTAAGAATACCGAAGAAAGAATGCAAAAAACAATAGACGCGCTTGACAGAGAATATAAGTCCATCCGCGCGGGCAGGGCAAATGTTTCTGTTCTTGATAAAATTCAGGTTGATTACTATGGCGTGCCGACCCCTATTCAGCAGATGGCGGCGGTATCCGTTCCCGAAGCCAGAACACTTCTCATTCAACCGTGGGATGCTTCTATTGTTAAAGAAATAGAAAAAGCGATTTTAACATCCGATATAGGCATCAACCCTCAGAATGACGGCAAGGTTATCCGCCTTAATTTCCCGCCGCTTACCGAGGAAAGAAGAAAAGAAATAGTAAAGGATGTTCGCAAGAAGGGTGAAGAAAGTAAGGTGGCTGTAAGAAACATCCGCCGCGACTCGCTTGAAAAATTAAAGGCTATGAAGAAAAACGGCGAAATAACCGAAGATGATGAAGCAGGCGGCGAAAAGAAAATTCAAAACGCCACCGATAAATATTGCAAGGATATTGACAATCTCTCTGCGGCAAAAGAAAAAGAGATTATGGAAATCTGATTTTAAAAGAAAAATGGGGGGCAATGTTTTGTTTAGAAAAAAAGAACCTGAGGTAATGCGCGATTTGCCGACCCATGTCGCAATAATTATGGATGGCAACGGCCGCTGGGCAAAGCGCCGCCATTTACCGCGAACCGCGGGTCATGCGGCAGGCAGTAAAACCTTTAAAGAGATAGCCCGTTATGCCAATAAAATCGGCATAAAGTATTTAACCGTTTATGCCTTTTCCACCGAAAACTGGAAAAGGCCCGAAGAAGAGGTTAAAAACATAATGGGTATTCTGCGCGATTACCTTAAAGATATTGATAATTTCAAGGATGAGAATATAAGGCTTAAATTTATCGGTGATTTAACCCGCCTTGACAGTGATATAGTAGAGCTTATCGCCGAAGCGGAAGAAAAAAGCAAAAACGCCACCGGTACTCACCTTAATATTGCCCTTAATTACGGCGGCAGGGATGAGATAATTCATGCCGTTAAATCGATGATGAATGAAAACATAAAGCCGGAAGATATAACCGAGCAGGTTTTATCCGACCATCTTTATACCGCGGGTCAGCCCGATCCCGATTTCATCATCAGACCATCGGGCGAATACAGATTATCTAATTTCCTTATATGGCAATCGGCTTATGCGGAATATTGGTTTTCCGATATTCTCTGGCCCGATTTCAAACCAAAGCATTTTGAAAAAGCACTTGAAAGTTACATGGGCAGAAACAGAAGATTTGGGGGAATTTAAAAATGAAGACAAGAATAATTTCAGGAATTTTAATGGCACTCATCACCATAGGCTTTATTATGGCGGGACTGTTTGTAAATCCGCTTTTTATCTGCGCTTTTGTTATGATAGTTTCGGCAATAGCCGCTTTTGAGCTTACAAAAAATGTTGCCGGAATTAAATCAAAAGCCGTAAATGCAGGCGCGGCGGTTTTCTCGGCGATAGTAGTTTATATCCTTTTGGGCTTTCGCAGAACGACGGTTATGCTCGGTCAAAAAAGCCTTTACTATAAAAGAGATATACTGCTTGCGGGTGTGGTTTGCATATATGCTTTATGTATGGTGTTGTTTACCCTTATAAAGCATAAGGAAATGGACCTTGCAAAAATTCTCACGGGCATTTGCGCCGTACCGTTTTTATCTTTCGTTTTTGTCTTTATGGGCGGAATAATAAATGTTAAAAACGGCGTATACTATATATTGCTGTTGTTTGTTTTTTCAAGCGGTTGCGATATGGGCGCATATTTTACAGGTGTTACAATAGGTAAACACAAGTTATGCCCGGAGCTTAGCCCCAAAAAGACGGTTGAGGGTGCAATAGGCGGCATTGTTACCACCATTGTTTTAACCCTTGTTGTTGTTTTTATTTTCAAAAATCATATCGATATAA
>CAMPCO010000036.1 GCA_946646305.1 uncultured Clostridia bacterium
TCCTCTTCTTCGCCGTCATCTTCAACAACCGCGCCGTTTACTTCAACAAGCGCATCGCGGCGGGACAGGTTTATTCTGCCCTGGTCATCGATTTCGATAACCTTAACGAGTACCTGGTCGCCGACCGATACAACATCTTCAACCTTGTTTACACGCTTTACATCAAGCTTGGAGATGTGAACAAGACCTTCCTTGCCGGGAGCGATTTCAACAAATGCGCCAAAGGTCATAAGGCGGGTAACCTTACCGTTATAGATAGCGCCGATTTCGGGATCGTTTGCAATAAGGTTGATAATCTCAATGGCTTGTTTTGCCTTATCGATATCAAGACCCGCAACGAATACCTTGCCGTCTTCTTCAATATTGATGGTGCATTCGCACTGCTCTTGAATAGACTGGATAACCTTGCCCTGCTTACCGATAACATCGCCGATTTTATCGGGGCTGATGGTGGTGGTGAGCATCTTGGGAGCATATTTTGAAAGTTCTTTTCGAGGCTCGGGTATACATTTAAGCATTACTTCATCAAGGATATAATTTCTTGCAATATGAGTTTTTCTGAATGCTTCTTTGATTATTTCGGGTGTAAGACCGTGAACCTTAAGATCCATCTGAATGGCGGTGATACCTTTTTTGGTACCCGCAACCTTAAAGTCCATATCGCCGTAAAAGTCTTCAAGACCCTGAATATCAACCATGGTCATAAAGTCGCCGTAAACGCCCTCATCGCCTGTGATAAGACCGCAGGAAATACCCGCAACGGGGGCTTTTATCGGAACGCCTGCCGCCATAAGCGAAAGGGTTGAGCCGCAAACGGAACCCTGGCTGGTTGAACCGTTACTTGACAAAACTTCCGAAACAACGCGGATGGCATAGGGGAATTCCTCAACAGAAGGAATAACCGGCAAAAGTGCCTTTTCCGCCAAAGCGCCGTGACCGATTTCGCGTCTGCCGGGGCCACGGGAGGGCTTGGTTTCGCCTACCGAGTAGGAGGGGAAGTTATAGTGGTGAATATAACGCTTTTGGGTGTCTTCATCAAGACCGTCAAGCTTTTGCGCTTCACTGATGGAAGCGAGTGTTGTAACAGAAAGAACCTGGGTTTGACCACGGGTGAACATAGCCGAACCGTGAGTGCGGGGGAGCAGGTCTATTCTTGCGTCAAGCGGGCGGATTTCATCAATACCGCGGCCGTCAACACGCTTATGCTCATCCTTAAGCCAAGAACGAACCACATGCTTCTGAACAAGATACATAATCTCATCAAGCTTTGCTTCGCAGCCTTCAAAGCGCTCATCAAATTTTTCGTGAACTGCCGCATAGATGGGAAGAAGCGCCGCATCGCGAACATTTTTATCATCGGTATCAAGAGCACGCTTTACATCTTCAATGCAAAACTTTTCAATCTCCGCCATAATTTCGGGATCGGGGTTGCTTGATTCAAAGGTGAATTTTTCTTTGCCTATTTCTTTAACGATACCTTTTATAAACTTAACGATTTCCTTATTAACCTCGTGACCTGCCATAATGCAGTCAAACATAAGGTCATCGGGAATTTCGTTACCGCCGGCTTCAATCATGGCAACCAAATCTTCGGTGGAAGAAACGGTAAGGGTAAGGTCGGTCTTTTCTCTTTCTTCCAAAGTCGGGTTGATAACGATTTTGCCGTCAACAAGACCAACAAGAGTGGAAGCGATAGGACCATCCCACGGAATATCGGAAACGGCGATTGCCGCGGAAACACCGATAGCGGCGGCGATTTCCGGCGAGCAGTCGGGGTCAACCGACATAACGGTTGCAACAACCGAACAATCGTTGCGCATATCCTTCGGGAAAAGCGGGCGGATGGGGCGGTCGATACAGCGGGAAGCCAAAATAGCCTTTTCGCTTGCTTTACCCTCGCGGCGCTGGAAAGAGCCGGGGATACGACCTACCGAATAAAGTTTTTCTTCATAATCAACTGAAAGGGGGAAGAAATCTACCCCTTCGCGCGGCTTGTCCGAAGCCGTAACGGTGCAGAGAACGCTTGTTTCGCCATAGGATGCCATAAAGGCGGCGTTTGCAAGCCCTGCCATCATGCCGGTTTCAAGTTTAAAAGGTCTGCCGGCAATGGTTGTTTCATAAACCTTGTAGTTTTCAAACATAATTTTTCTCCTTATTTTTATTTTCGGGGAACTTTTATGTTTTTAGCAATAAATTCAACCGCCAAAGATTTAGTGGCTCAATTTACCGCTAAAACCTTAAAGTTCCCTTATTAAACTTAAGGGCAAACCGTAAATCGGCTTGCCCCAAAATTTCTTACTTACGCAGACCGAGCTTTTTAACTATAGCACGGTATCTTTCAATATCGTTCTTCTGAAGATATGCAAGTAAATTTCTTCTATGACCTACCATTTTAAGCAGGCCACGGCGAGAATGATGATCGTTCTTGTTGGTTTCAAGATGAGCGTTAAGGTCGTTAATACGACGGGTAAGAAGCGCTATCTGAACTTCGGGAGAACCGGTATCACCTTCGTGAATTGCATAATCAGCCAAAAGCTGCTGCTTTGTTTCCTTAGTCATGGCTTTTCACTCCTTTTAATAATTTTTGTCCGCCGTTATCCGAGCCAAGGGCCGTAATTTGAGTGTTCCGCTTAGCGGCAGATGCCAAAAGCGCAGAAAACGGTAGCCTAATTACTATACCACCAAAGTGCAAAAAAGTAAAGCATTTTTTAAAAATATTTATATATAATATTGAAAACGGCAAACTTTGTGATAAAATAATGTTAAAGAATTATTCACAAAATTTACAATTAAAAGTAATATTTGCGGCTTAAAATAGTATTGCAAACCAAACAAAAAAGGAGAATACCATGAGCGAATTTAATGATTACCACGAAAACGGATATTATTCCAAAAAAAGTGAAGATATAGTCCAGGATGAAACAAGGACTGCAAACGAGAATGATTTTAATACAGAAAACTTTGGCGGCTACAATTATAATACCACCCCGCCTGTCGTACCGCAAAAAAAGCCTAAAAAATACGGGCTTGGCGCTGTAATTCTGGCGTCAATTCTCGCAGCTGTTATAGGCGCGGGGTCGGCGATAGGCGTGCTTACCTCTTCGCTAGGGTTTCAAAACAGCGGCAACACCACATCATCATCCATCCAAAGTTACGAAGGCGCTAATGTCAACATAACCGTTGATGAAGAAACCGCATCAATAGCCGAAGCGGTTGCCAAAAAATGCGCGCAAAGTGTTGTGGGAATAAGAACCACCACCTCTGTTCGAAACTTTTTCGGCGGCAGTGAAGAGTCAAAGGGCGAAGGCTCGGGCGTTGTTTACACCGCGGATGGTTATATTATTACCAACTACCATGTAATAGAAGGCGTTGTTGAAGCGGGAAGCGGCAAGGTTGAAGTTTATGTCGGCAGCCTTGACAGCACACCGTATACCGCAGCTATTATAGGCTACCATATTTCATCCGACCTGGCGGTTCTTAAAATAGATGCAAAGGGCTTAAAACCCGTAGAGTTTGAAAACTCAGATAATCTTACGGTCGGTCAGTATGCCATAACCATAGGCGCCCCGGGCGGACTTGAATTTATGGGCAGTGTAACCTATGGTATTATAAGCGGGCTTGACCGAATTGTTTCCACAAGCCAAAGCGTTCCCCTTATTCAAACCGATGCCGCAATAAACCCCGGCAACTCGGGCGGCGCGTTGCTTAGTTCGGACGGTTTGCTCATCGGCATAAACTCTTCAAAAATAGTAGCGGAAGAGTTTGAGGGAATGGGCTTTGCAATACCCTCTAATGTGGTAAAAGAAAAGGTTGATAAAATAATATCCAAAAAGGATGAGGATGAGCCTTATATAGGTGTTTCCATCAGTGAAAAATATTCATCTCAGGTGTTAAGTTATTACGGTTATCCGAGCGGCGCGGTTGTAACCCGTGTTGAAAGCGGAAGCCCCGCCGAAAAAGCGGGTATCGCGCGCGGCGATATTATAACCAAATTTAACGATAAAGCGGTCACCGAATATAATATTCTCGGCGAGCTTTTAAATGATTGCGATATAGGGCAGACGGTAAATGTTGAAATCTATCGCAACGGCTCAACCAAGACACTTAAACTTACAATAGGTTCAAATTCAAACTGATAAAAAAAGAGGGTATCAAACCGATACCCTCTTTAATTTTTATGGTTTAGCCCAAATCAAGCATTTTTATAAGATCGGGGATAGCCTTTTCAAACTTAACGCCATAGGTGTGGGAAAGGTCATCCGCAGTCTTTTTCATACTTAAAACGGTGTAATCTGCGGCGATTTTTGCGGCGGCAATTTCATCTTTTCCGTTAAGATAAGCCCCCACAAATGCCGAAGCATAAACATCCCCGGTGCCATGGCAGCTGCGGGCGAGCTTTTCGTGCTTATAGTAGGAAAGCTTGCCGTCCTTATAAACGCAAACGCCGGTTGTATCGGGCGTATAGCCGACACCGGTTAAAACAACCGTTTTAGCGCCGTTTTCGTGTAGCGCCCCAATAAGCCCCTTTATATATTCTTCATCATAATTTTCGCGGTATTCGTAGCCTGTTAAAAAGCAGGCTTCGGTTATGTTCGGCAGAATAATATCGGCGGAAAAGCTAAGACGCTTCATTTCGTTTACATAGTTTTCATCAAAAGCGGGGTAAAGCTTGCCGCCGTCAGCCATGGCGGGGTCAACGATTTTTACCGAGTTTTCTCTGCCGTTTCTTTTAAAAATATCAAGCACATAATCTATCTGCTCGGGGCTACCCAGATACCCTGTATAAAATGCATCAAAATCAATGCCTTCCTTTTCCCAGTGGGCGGAAATGGCGGGAATATCGGCGCTTAAATCCCTTACGGTAAAGCCGGTAAAACCCGCCGTATGGGTGGATAAAACCGCCGATGGCAAAATAACCGTTTCGTGGCCGCAAGCCGAGATAATCGGCAAAGCAACGGTCAGCGAGCATTGACCGAAGCAGGATATATCCTGAATGGTAAGAACTCTTTTGTAACTCACATAAATCACCTTTTTCTTGATTTTTTATGTTACAGATTATATAATAATTTTGGCGATATTAAAATAATCAGAAAGTGAGTTTTTTATAAGACCAGATGAAAAAGGAAAAAGGCACAAAAAAGCCTAAATATATGGTGCTTTATGACCGCTTGCGGCAGAATATAATAGATGGCGTTTACAAAAGCGGTGACCGCCTGCCCTCAAAGCGGGTGCTTGCCGACAGGTATTCGGTCAGCGTTATCACCGCCGAAAGGGTTTATGAACTGCTGATAGCGGAAGGCTATGTCACCGCGCGGGAAAAAAGCGGATACTTTTGCGAATATACGGGGGATGACAGGTTTCTCTCCTCGGTATCATCGAGGGAAACTATCCCCGAAAAAGCCGATTACGGCAATATTTCTTTCCCGTTTTCCCTTTATGCCAAAACGGTCAGAAAGGTGCTTTCTGATTACGGCGAGAGCATTTTTTCAAAGGGCGGCGGAACGGGAACCGATGTTTTAAGAAAAGAGCTTGCCGCCTATCTTATGCGAAGCCGCGGAATTAGCACCAGCCCCGATTGTATTGTTGTGGGCGCGGGGGCGGAATATCTTTACGGACTGATAGTGGAACTGCTCGGCCGCGATAAGATTTATGCCGCGGAAGACCCCTCTTATGAGAAGATTGAGCAGGTTTATAAGGCGATGGGTGCAGGGTGTGAAATGCTGCCGCTTGGAAACAGCGGAATTAAGAGCGCGGCGCTTAAAAAAACCGGGGCGCAGGTGCTTCATATAACCCCATATCGCAGTTTTCCGAGCGGGGTTACGGCATCGGCTTCAAAAAGACTTGAATATATTATCTGGTCAAAACAGAAAAACAGGTATATAATAGAGGATGACTTTGAATCGGAGTTTACCGTAACGGGTAAAATTTATGATACGGTTTATTCCCTTTCACCTTGTGATAATGTGATTTATATTAACACTTTTTCAAGAACAATATCCCCCTCGGTCAGAACGGCGTTTATGGTTTTGCCCGAAAGACTTATGGAAAGGTTTAAAGAAAACCTGGGCTTTTATTCCTGCACTGTGCCTACCCTTGAGCAATATGCTTTGGCGCAGCTGCTTTCATCGGGTGAGTTCGAGCGGCATATCAACCGCCGCAGAAGAGAATTAAGATTAAAACAAAAAGCGAAAGGCGGAAACAGTAATGTATAGAATAGGTGTTGATTTGGGCGGTACAAATATCGCCGTGGGAATAGTAAACGAAGCGGGCGAGATAACAGAAAAACTAAGCGTTAAAACAAAAGCGCCCCGCCAGGCGGAAGAGATAGTATCGGATATCGCCGATACAATTAACACTTTGCTTAAAAATAATAATCTAACCCTTTCCGATATTTCCTGCGCGGGAATAGGTGTTCCGGGGGCTGTGGACTCAAAAAGCGGAAGCGTTTCTTTTTCAAACAATCTGCAGTTTTTCTCGGTGCCTCTAGGGTCTCTTTTAAAAGAAAAGGTCGGTATACCTTTTCTTGTTGCAAACGATGCCAATGCGGCGGCATTCGGTGAATTTATGGCAGGAAGCGGCAAGAATACGCAAAACTTTATAACAATTACGCTCGGCACCGGTATCGGAAGCGGAATTATTATAAACAAAAGGTTATACACAGGCGGAAACGGCGCCGCCGCGGAAATAGGCCATATGAAGATAGCGAGCGAGGGTATTCCCTGCTCCTGCGGAAGAACCGATTGCTTCGAGAAATATGCCTCCGCCACCGCCCTCGTTTCCCAAACAAGAGCGGCAATGGAAAAACATCCCGATAGTCTTATGTGGGAACTTTGCGACGGCGACAAGGCAAAAGCCAACGGAAAAACCGCTTTTATCGCCATGCATAAGGGCGACAAGGCGGGTATAAAGGTTATAGAAGATTATGTCCGTTTTCTTGCCATGGGGGTTATAAATGTTATAAACATTTTCCAGCCCGATGTGCTTAGTATCGGCGGCGGAATATCAGGCTCCGGCGATGATATTATAATTCCGCTTAAAAAGCATATAGAAAAGGAAGATTATGCCCGCTTTACTAATATCAGAACCGAGATTAAAACCGCAACTCTCGGCAATGATGCGGGTATTATCGGCGCGGCTTTCCTAGATAAAGCATAAAATAATCAGAGCGAAATAAATTTTCGCTCTTTTTTATTTTGTCTTTTGCTGGACTTTTGCTTTATAAAATGATATTATAATTTATATTCTTTAACATAAAGATATTATATTTTGAAGAACAGGAGAAAATAAATGCAATTTAACTTTACGGTGCCGGGTTTAATCAACGCGTTATTTATTGCGGGTGGAATAGGTGTGTGCTTTTTATGCCTTTTGCAGATAACGGCATCCATACATCTGGGAAAACAGGTTAGAAGCTATTTTCAGGTATTCTTTTCTTTACTTATTTTCTATATATCGGCTCACCTTGCAAGGCAGATTATGGATGGTATGGCGGGAAACGGTATAAGAACAGCCCTTTATATAGTCACCTTTGCCGAGGTGCTTGCCGCGGGAATTATGGCGCATATAATGTCGCTTCTTGTAACGGCGGTTGCAAAGCTCGAAAAGAGACCCACTATGCGGCTTGTAAACTTGCTTAACGCCATTCTTATAGCCCATGCGGTAATTCTTATTGTAGGCTGGCCGAATGATCTGATTTACTATTTTGATGCAAATAATGTTTACCACCGCGGCAGGTTTTATTTGCTATCAAATATCGCACCTATTCTTATGCTTATCTTTGACACGGTTATGCTTATCATCAGCCGCAAAAAGATTTCAAAACATGTCAATATCGCCTTTTGGAATTATATGGTAGCCCCGGCCGTGGCGATAGTTCTTCAGAGTTTTTC
Source organism: uncultured Clostridia bacterium (assembly GCA_946646305.1). Classification (GTDB taxonomy): domain Bacteria; phylum Bacillota; class Clostridia; order Oscillospirales; family Acutalibacteraceae; genus UBA737. The sequence continues at coordinate 7,890 of CAMPCO010000036.1, forward strand.
ACCGAAAATTCAGTACATAATCTTTGCCACTGTAGGCGCATCGGTTTATATGTTTTCGGTTATTCTTCAAAACCAGAACGATGAATATCAAAAGCAAAAGATTGAAAGCTCCAGAATAGATACTGAGCTTAATATGGCATCTGCCATTCAGGCGGATATGCTTCCGAATATTTATCCCGCTTTTCCCGAAAGGCCGGAATTTGATATCTATGCTTCAATGGATCCCGCAAGGGAGGTCGGCGGCGATTTTTATGACTTTTTCCTTGTGGATAACGATCATCTTTGTATCGTTATGGCGGATGTTTCGGGCAAGGGTGTTCCGGCGGCGCTGTTTATGATGGCATCGAAAATCATTCTTGCAAACAATGCCATGATGGGCAAATCGCCGGCCAGAATTTTAACCGATACAAACAATTCCATTTGCTCTAATAACCGAATGGAAATGTTTGTTACCGTTTGGCTTGGTATTCTCGAAATATCCACCGGTAAACTGACTGCGGCAAACGCGGGCCACGAATACCCCGTTATAAAACACAGTGACGGTAAATATGAAATTTTTAAAGATAAACATGGCTTTGTAGTCGGCGGGATGAGCGGCATTAACTATAAGGAATATGATGTTCACCTGGAACCCGGCTCAAAACTGTTTTTGTATACCGATGGTGTTCCCGAGGCTACCGATAAAGATAATAATATGTTCGGCACCGAAAATATGTTAAAAGCGTTAAACCGCGACACATCTCTTGCCCCCAAGGAAACGCTTGGAAATATGAAGCAGGCGGTAGAAGGCTTTGTTAAGGATGCGGAACAGTTTGATGATCTCACAATGCTTTGTATGGAATATTTAGGAGATAAAGGAGAAAATAAAGATGGCAAATCAGAATGATGCAAAAATCGTAAAACTCGGCGGCAGAATAGACTCCAATAATGCCGCAAAGGTTGAAGAAGAGGTTATGGAAAGCCTTAAAGGCACCACCTCGGCGGTTATTCTTGATATGAGCGACCTTGAATATATTTCATCTGCCGGCTTGCGCGTTATTTTAAGGGTTAAAAAATCGCACCCCGATCTCACCATAAAAGAGGTTAACACCGAGGTTTACGATATTCTCGAAATGACCGGCTTTACCGAAATGATGACGGTTGAAAAGGCATATCGCGTTGTGTCGGTAGAGGGTTGCGAGGAAATCGGCCGCGGCGCAAACGGCACAATTTACCGCATAGACCAGGATAATGTTGTAAAGGTTTATAACAACGCCGATGCCCTTGCCGATATAAAGCACGAGCGAGAGGTTGCCCGCTTGGCGCTTATTCTTGGTATTCCCACCGCAATTTCCTATGATGTTGTAAAGGTGGGAGAGAGCTACGGCTCGGTTTTTGAACTGCTCAATGCCAGCTCTTTTTCAAAAATTCTTTCCACCCGCCCCGAAAAGTTTGATTGGTGCGTTGAAGAATATGTTAATATGCTTAAAAAAATTCATTCAACTGTGGTGCCCGAGGGTAAATTGCCCGATATGAAGGAAACCGTGCTCGACTGGGCAACCTTTATGCAGGACTATCTGCCCGAGGATGCAGGCAAGAAACTGTTAAGTCTTGTAAACGAGGTTCCCCACGATAACCATATGATCCACGGCGATTATCATACAAAAAATCTTGAATTGCAAAATGATGAGGTTTTGCTTATCGATATGGACACACTGGCGGTAGGTCACCCGATTTTCGAGCTTGCCTCAATGTATAATTCCTTTATCGGTTTTTCGGAACTTGACCACGAAATTATAAAGAAATTCCAGGGCTTTGATTTTGAAACGGGTAGGGCTTTCTGGAAAAAATCTTTGGCGGCTTATCTTGGCACCGATAACGAAAAGCGAATAACCGAGGTTGAAAACAAAGCCCGCATTATAGGTTATACCAGATTGATAAGGCGTTCAATCAGGCGCAAAGGCCTTGAAACACCCGAAGGTAAAAAGGAAATAGAATACTGGAAAAGCGAACTGCTTGACCTTTTAAGTAAGACCGATACTCTTCTTTTTTCAAGAAACGAGCTTGAAATAGCGGCAGAAAAGGAAAGCCTTTCAGAGGTTTTGTCCTTTATAGAAAAACATCTTGATGATGCCGGTTGCCCTGCAAAGGCTAAAATGCAGATTTCCATCGCCGCGGAAGAAATTTTTATAAATATAGCAAACTATGCCTATGCTCCCGAAAAAGGCAAGGCATCTGTAAAGGTTGAAATAAACGAAAACCCGAGATGCGTTGTCATAACCTTTATGGATGGCGGCAAGCCCTTTGACCCGACAAAGAAAACCGACCCCGATATCTCTCTTTCGGCAGAGGATAGGGAAATCGGCGGACTGGGTATATTTATGACCAAAAAAATGATGGATGATGTTAAGTATGAATACAAAGACGGCAAAAACATACTTAAAATCGAAAAAAATATATAATAAGGGAAACAACTTAAAAATGATAAAAAAGGTTTTTAAGCAGATGCTGGTCACACAGATTTTATCTGCGATGACGGTTATGATTTGTATGCTGGTGGACAGTATTATAATAGGCCGCTTTTTGGGTGTTGACGCAATGGCGGCTTATGGCCTTGCAAACCCGGTTTTGCTTATCTTTGCCGCTATCGGCAGTATGCTTTCCGCCGGAATTCAGGTGGTTTGCGGAAAATCAATGGGTGCCGGCGACAGAGAAGGAACCAACCGCTGTTTTTCGGCTTCTGTTATGCTTGTTGCGATTATTTCCATTGTGGGACTTTTGCTTGTGCTTTTACTCACAAACCCGCTTTGTGTTCTGCTCGGCGCCGGGAAACCGGGAGCCGGGAACGAGGTTTTTAATCTTACAAAAGATTATCTTCGCGGCTTTATAATCGGCGCACCGGCATTCCTTTGCTCTATGATTATGGTGCCCTTTATGCAGATGTCCGGCAACAGAACAAGACTTGTTGTCGCCGTTGCGGCAATGACCGTGTTTGATATTGCGTTTGACCTTATAAATGTTTTGGTGATAAAAGGCGGCACCCTCGGAATGGGACTTGCCTCAAGCCTTAGTTACTATATCGCCTTTGTGATAGGCGGGGCTTATTTCTTAAAAAAGGACTGTATGTTCCGCTTTGATATAAAGGGCTTCAAGAAAAAGGTTTGCGGTGCTATTTTCAAAAACGGAATACCCACAATGCTAAACCAGGTAACCCTTGTTATGCTTGTGTTCTTATTCAATAAAATTCTTATCAGTGTCGGCGGCAATCTGGCGGTTGCCTCCTATTCGGTAATCTCCACTGTCGGCAATATTTGCTATTGCTTCGGCTCGGGCATAGGCTCGGTTGCGCTTATGCTGGCATCCCTTTTCCATAGCGATGAAGACCGCAACAGTTTGAAAACGGTTGTTAAAACCATGTCGGGTTATGCTGTCTTGCTTACCGCTATAGTAACGGTGATAGTGCTTGTGGCGGCGCCGTTCCTTGTAAGTCTGTTCCTCACCGATGAAAATATAGAAGCCAAAGATATTGCGGTGTTCGGTCTCAGGCTATTTGCGCTGAGCCTTATTCCGTGTTCGCTTAATACATCTTTTAAAAACTACTATCAGGGCATAAACCGCGTGCGGCTTACCGAGGTTATTTCCGTGCTGCAAAGTTTTGTCTTTTCGGCTGCGTTCGCGGCGGCGGCAAGCCCTTTTTTGGGGGCTACCGGTGTGTGGCTCGCGTGGGTTTTCGGCGAAAGCGCAACCCTTTTGTTTATAGCGATTTATGTTTGGATAAAGAATAAACGGATTTCGGTATCCGCCGAAAGTTTTGCGCTAATTCCCGAAAATCTCGGTGCGGCAAAAGAAGATTGCCTTGATTTGACCGTGCACTCGGTGGAAGAGGCGGTAGCGGCGGCAGAAACCGCAGAAGAGTTTTGTAAAAACCATAGTGAAACCGAGCGAAACAGCAAGTTTATATCACTTTGTATCGAAGAAATGGCGAATAATATAGTTGACCACGGTTTTTCAAAAGATAAAAGAAACGACCATGTTATCGAAATTCGCCTTATATTCAAGGATGATAAGCGGCTTATTCGTATCAGAGATAACTGCGTAAACTTTGACCCTGTGGCTTATATGGATCTTCACAAAACCGATGACCCCACAGTTCATATAGGTATTCGCCTTGTTATGAAGATGGTAAAAGAGGCAAACTATGTCTGCTCATTGGGGCTTAATAACCTTACACTCGTAATGTAAAGGGGATGCGGAAAATGAATTATCCCAAAAGGATAGACCTTCATATGCATACCGCCGTTTCGGATGGTACCGATACACCCGCCGAAATAATCGAAAAGGTGAAGCAGGCGGGAGTAGAACTTTTTTCCGTAACCGACCACGATGCCATAAAGGGCGGCGCAATTATAAAGAGCCTGCTTAAAGCGGGTGACCCCGCGTTTATAACGGGGATAGAATTTTCCTGTAAGGACAGTGAGGGGCAGTACCACATCCTCGGCTATAATTATGATGAAAACCATAAGGCGATAAATGATGTGGTAAACCGAGGCCACGGTTACAGGGTCAGTAAACTTAAAAAAAGACTTGATTATTTAAAAAAGGAATTCGGCTTCAGCTTTTCGGAGACGGACGAAAAATCACTTTTCGCCCTTGATAACCCGGGAAAACCCCATGTTGCAAATATGATGGTGAAATACGGGTTTGCCCCCGATAGGCAAACCGCCATTCAAAAATATATAAACGGCTTTCATTCAAAATCAGAATATGTCCGCCCCGAAGAGGCGATAAAAGGTATTTTAGATTCAGGCGGAATTCCCGTTTTGGCTCACCCCGTTTACGGCAGAGGGGATGACATTATTTTAGGCGAAGACCTGGAAAAAAGGGTTAAAAAACTCATTTCTTTCGGGCTTTTGGGTGTTGAAGCCTTTTATTCGGGATTTACCGATAAAATGATAAAAGAAACACTTGCCCTTGCCGAAAAATATGATTTGTTTGTTACCGCGGGCAGTGATTATCACGGCAAAAACAAGATGATACCAATAGGAGATACAAACCTTTTAGGTACGGGTGAGATACCCGATGGTCTTGCAAAATTTATAAACAAAATATCTAAATAATATTTGGAGGAAGAAATATGCTAAACATCGAAAAGAAAACAGAAAACGGCGCTTTAACGGTTGTTCTTGAAGGCAGACTTGATACCACGACCGCACCTCATCTTGAAACAGAGCTTATGGATGCTATCGATGATGTGGCAGCCTTGACCCTTGATTTTGAAAAGCTTGATTACATTTCATCGGCAGGGCTCAGAGTTCTCCTTTCGGCGCAAAAAAAGATGAACACCAAGGGCGAAATGAAACTGACCCATGTAAACGATACTATAATGGAAATATTTGAAGTCACCGGCTTTTCGGATATTTTAACAATAGAATAATAGTCTTTAAATAAAAAAAGCACCATTAAAATTATGGTATTACCGTTAAAGTAAAGGAAGTGAAGTTGTGGCGGACAGGTTTATTCTGCATTCAAATTACAAGCCGT
>CAMPCO010000037.1 GCA_946646305.1 uncultured Clostridia bacterium
GAACCCCAACAAACAGAGTCAGAGTCTGTCGTGCTACCGTTACACAATTCCCCAATATTTAAAATTTTCGTGACAACAAATACTATTATAATAATTTATCAAAAAAAGTCAAGATTTTTTAAAATAAATTTAAAAAAATATTGACAAATGAGTAAAATAAACATATCATTTCTATATAAAGTAATTTTGGAGGATAATTATTATGGTATTCGAAAAATTAAGAGATATTTTGGCAGAGCAACTTGAAGCCGAGCCGGATAGCATTACCCTTGAAACCGATATAGCAAACGATCTTGGTGCTGATAGTCTTGATGTTGTAGAGCTGGCTATGACCGTTGAGGATGAATTCAATGTTGTAATACCCGATGAAGCAATTGAAGGTCTTAAAACGGTTGCAGATGTTGTTGATTTTATTGAAGCAAATAAATAATTTTTAAAATAACAAAAACTCCCTTATAAAAAGGGAGTTTATTTTTTTGTTTTATTCTTTATCTTCACAACAGGGATCTTCTTTTTTGGCTGCCTGCTTTTTGGGAGCAGATTTTGTGTTATTTCCAAGGCCTGTTGTTTCACTGAAAAGAACATTATTTGTAACCGCATTTACGGCATCTGTAGGGATAATAAGTTTAGAAGCGGTACCGTTTGACATATTAACAAGCGCTTCATATTTTTTAAGCTCAAGCACAGATAAATCAACGCCTACATCCTTCAAAAGCTGTAAGCCCTCTGCTTCCGCTTTTTTAGCAAGGAAAATAGCTTTTGCTTCACCCTCGGCTCTTGCGATTCTTGCATCTCTCTCACCTTCCGCGGCAAGAATGGTTGCCTGCTTATCACCCTCTGCGCGAGTGATTGCGGCGGCTTTGTGACCTTCTGCCTGCAAAAGTGTTTGACGCCTGTCGCGCTCGGCTTTCATCTGCTTTTCCATCGCCTGCTGAATTTCGGCGGGCGGGATAATATTTTTAAGTTCAACACGGGTAACTTTAATACCCCATTTATCGGTTGCTTCATCCAAAATCTCGGTCATTCTGCCGTTTATGGTATCGCGGGATGTAAGCGTTCCGTCAAGTTCGAGTTCACCTACTATATTACGCAAAGTTGTAGCGGTAAGGTTTTCCATGGCATTTATCGGGTTTACAACACCATAGGTGTAAGCCTTTGAATCAAATATACGGAAGTAAACTACCGTATCAATCTGCATGGTAACGTTATCTTTTGTAATAACCGGCTGAGGTGGTGAATCAAGCACCTGCTCTTTAAGGGTTATCTTTCTGGCAATTCTATCAATCAAAGGAATTTTAACATGAATGCCGGCGCCCCAGGTTTTGTTATATTTTCCGAGTCTTTCAATAACATATTCCGTTGCCTGCGGAACAATTCTGATATTTATGAATATCAGCAAAACAACTACAGCAAGAATTATCAATATTTCCATCATAATCACTCCTTATATTTATTATACACAATAGCACATAGATTTACAATACCAATTTTACCATTACCCTTTTTGGTTGACAGTAATGTTCAAAAAATATATAATGAAAAAAAGGTGTGATTAAATGATAACTGTTTTACTTGCAACCTATAATGGTGAAAAATATCTTGATAAACAGATAAATTCACTGTTATCCCAAACATATAAAGATTTTAATATACTTATTCACGATGACGGCTCAAGCGATAACACTATGGGCATTATCAATGATTATATAACAAAATACCCAGATAAAATATCTCGCATTGATGCCCCCGCCACCGGCAGCAGCAAGGCAAATTTTTCTTTGCTTTTATCCCGCTGTGACAGTGATTATATTATGTTTTGCGACCAGGATGATGTTTGGTTTCCGCAAAAGATTGAAAAATCTTTTGAAAAAATAAAGCAGGCAGAAGAAGATTATGGAAAAGAAACACCTATTCTTGTTCATAGCGATTTAACAGTTACCGATAAAAATATGCACACCATCGCCCATTCTTTTTTTGAGTACCAAAAATTAAACGCAAATCATTCAAAGCTTTCAAATTTATTGGTTCAAAATTGCATAACCGGTTGTACATGCATTATAAATCGTGCATTAAAAGAAAAATCAGGCGAGATACCCAAAGAATGCGCCATGCACGATTGGTGGTTAGGTCTTGTGGCGGTAATGTTCGGCAAAATAATATTTATTGATGAACCTTTGATTTATTACAGGCAACACGGCGACAACTCAGTGGGCGCTAAAAATGCAGGTAGTTTATCTTATGTTTCAAATAAACTTAAAAGTCTTAACCGAGTAAAAGCGGATTATCTTGCAACCTATGTTCAAGCGCGAATATTAAGACAACGGTTTATCAAAGAAGCAGACGGGCAATCGCAGAGAATACTCAATGCATACTGCAATATGTCTGAACTCGGTAAAATCAAAAAGATTAAACTAATGAATAAATATGACTTTAAAAAGAATACAAAATTAAGAATACTCGGTCAGTATATTATAGTTTAAAAAAACGCACCTTAAAGGGTGCGTTTTTTACTCTTTTATTTATCTTTCAAATCGCGTTCAAGCCATGTAACGCCAAGATCAATAGCATCAAAAAGATTATCTTTTTCGCTTTGTTTCTTTATTCTTTTAGCCATATCAAGATCGGTATTACTGTCAAGCAGTTTAACGGAAACTTTATCTGCTATTTCAAGCTTACCGTCTTTCTTTGCAGAAAGAATTTCAAAAAGGACAACCGACTTTTCGGACATATCGCCGTAATATATTTCATTGCCTTTTCTTACAAGCGGTTTACCTTTATAGGTTAAAAACTGGTTTTCTGCCATATTTATTACTCCTAAAGATTATTTTTCGGGTATTTCACCATATAAATTAAAGCGGAAAAGGAGCGACTCGTCTTCCTCGTTTTCGCATCTTATTGCGGCTTCAGTAACCTGAGCGCCCTTTAAAATATTTGAAAGACCGAGCATCTGGCAAAGCTTTGATTTAAGATTTAGAGAATCGCCATCTTCGGTTTCAAGATAAACATTGCCTTTGCATTTATCAACAGCCTCAATAAACTCATCAAAATTGATATTATGTAGTTTAATTTTTTCAATCATTACTAATTCCTCCTTTTATTAAAGTATAAACTATACAAAAAAATATGTCAAGTTGTTTAAAAATATAAACATATGATGAATAAATGGTTTTTTAAACTTTTAAGATTGACTTTTATTTCTTCTTCATTTATCATAAATATGTATAGATTTATTTCAAAAAAGGTGAAAAAAATGAAAAATACCGAAAAAAGTATGGAAACTATTGTCAATCTCGCAAAAGGCCGCGGCTTTGTTTTTCCCGGCAGTGAGATTTACGGCGGATTGGCAAACACTTGGGACTATGGTCCGCTTGGCGTTGAGCTTAAAAACAATATAAAGCGCGCCTGGTGGAAAAAGTTTGTTCAGGAGAATAAATATAATGTCGGTCTTGATGCGGCAATTCTTATGAACCCGCAAACATGGATCGCTTCCGGTCACTTGGCGGGCTTTTCCGATCCTTTGATGGACTGCCGTGAATGTCACGAGCGTTTCAGAGCAGATAAAATCATTGAAGATTGGTGCGCTGAAAACGGCTTTGAATTAGATAAACCTATTGATGCTTTTTCGCAGGAAGAGATGAAAAACTTTGTTGAAGAGCATAATATTAAATGCCCTTCTTGCGGTAAACATAATTTTACCGATATCAGGCAGTTTAATTTGATGTTCAAAACATTCCAGGGCGTAACCGAAGATGCCAAAAACACCGTATATCTTCGCCCCGAAACCGCCCAGGGTATATTTGTAAACTTCCCTTCCGTTCAGCGTTCTACCAGAAAGAAGCTTCCTTTCGGTATTGCGCAGATAGGTAAATCCTTCCGTAATGAAATTACCCCCGGAAACTTTATATTCCGCGTTAGAGAATTTGAGCAGATGGAGCTTGAATTTTTCTGCAAGCCCGACACCGACCTTGAATGGTTTGAATACTGGCGCGGTTTCTGCCGTGATTGGTTATTATCCCTCGGTTTAAAAGAAGAAAACCTCAGACTTCGTGACCACGACAAGGATGAACTAAGCTTCTATTCAAAAGCAACAACCGACTTTGAGTTCTTATTCCCGTTTGGATGGGGTGAGCTTTGGGGTGTTGCCGACAGAACAAACTATGACCTTACTCAGCATCAGAATACATCTAAAAAAGATCTTACATATTTCGACCCCGAAACCAACGAGCATTACATTCCTTATGTAATTGAGCCGAGTCTCGGTGTTGAAAGAATGTTCTTATCAATTCTTTGTGATGCTTATGATGAAGAAGTTATCGATAAAGAAAAGAACGATGTTCGCGTAGTGCTTCGTTTCCATCCGGCTCTTGCTCCCTTTAAAGCGGCAGTACTTCCCCTTTCCAAAAAGTTATCCGATAAAGCGATAGAGATTAAGGATGAACTTTCAAAGTACTTCCCTGTTGATTTTGATGATGCGGGCAGTATCGGTAAACGCTATCGCCGCCAGGATGAAGCAGGAACTCCGCTTTGCATTACTTATGATTTTGACAGTCTTGAAGATAACTGCGTTACCGTTCGTGACCGCGATACGATGAATCAAATCCGAATGCCGATAACTGAACTTAAATCATATATTGAAGAAAAAATTAAGTTCTGATAAATAATCCTATTTAGCGGAGGAGAAAATATGTCATCAACTGAAATTTTATCAATGTTAGCATTATTGCTCGGCGGTTTAACATTCTTCCTTTTCGGAATGAGTATTATGTCCACGGGACTTGAGCAAATGGCGGGCGGCGGACTTGAAAGAACGCTTAACAATGTAGCCAAGAATGATTTTGCAGGATTTGCTTTGGGTGCGGGAATTACCGTTGCTATTCAGTCTTCTTCTGCAATGACTGTTATGCTTGTAGGTCTTGTTAACTCCGGTATTCTTTCTTTTGAAAACACATTCGGAATGATAATGGGCTCCCATGTAGGCACAACGCTTACATCCTGGATACTTACCCTTAATGCAAACACCGGCGCTAATTTCTTTTTAGCATTGCTAAAACCCATGAATTTTGCTCCTATTCTTGCGTTTTTCGGAATTGTTCTCAGAATGGTTTCCAAAAAAGCAAAACGCCGCAGTCTTGGTGATATATTCATAGGCTTTGCCATAATTATGGTCGGAATGAACATGATGAGCGAATCGATGGCTAATGTTAAAGAATATAAAGGACTTCTCACCTTCTTCTCTGCTTCCCCGATTATGGCATTTATTGTTTCCACCCTATTTACAGGTGCAATTCAGTCCTCTGCGGCAACGGTTGCAATAGTTCAGGCTTTTGCTCTTACCGTGGGGCTTGATTACAGAGTTGCTATTCCTCTTGTTATCGGCGCGAATATAGGTACTTGTATGACTGCTCTGCTTTCGAGTATCGGCACTAATAAAAACGCAAAAAGAGTTGTTGCAATGCATACATATACAAATGCAATCGGCGGTGTTGTATTTATGATTGTTTTGTATATAGTAGATATAATCAATCCCGAGCTTTTATCGCATAATACATCAATTATCGGTGTTGCGGTAATCCACTCATTGTTTAATATTTTAAACACAATAGCGTTTACACCTTTTAAAAAGCCGATGATTAAGCTTTGCGAAAAAACCGTTAAAAAAGATGATGATAAAACTCATACCGTATTTTTGGACGAGCGTATTTTCAACAATACTCCCCTTGCTATTTCGGAATGTCGCCGTTTGACAAACGAAATGGCAAGCCTTGCTAAGACATCAATTGAAAATTCTACCGTTCTTTTAAATGAATATGATAAAAAATCTGCAGAAAGTATTTCTGAAACCGAAAGTCTTATTGATAAATATGAGGACAAGCTCGGAACATATCTTGTAAAACTCAGCGGCTCCGAATTAAACGAAAAAGATTCTTTTGAAGTGGCAAAAATGCTTCATGCCATAGGCGATTTTGAAAGAATTGGCGACCATGCGCTTAATATTACAAAAACAGCCCAAGAAATCAATGAAAAAGAACTTCGTTTTTCTGATGAAGCTTATCACGAGTTAGATGTCATTACAGGTGCTTTAAAAGAAATAATCGCTTTGGCGGTTGATTCATTTATAGAAAATGATGCCCACGCCGCTTCTCATGTGGAACCGCTTGAACAGGTTATTGACGGTCTTAGAGACACGTTAAAGTCAAACCATATTAACAGGTTGCAACACGGCGAATGTACTACGCAAATCGGTTTTGTATTTTCGGATATTTTAACCGACTATGAGAGAGTTTCCGACCACTGCTCAAATATAGCGGCATATACTTTGCAAGGTGAAACATTAAAGCTTGATAACCATAAATACTTAAATCGTATCAAATCTCAAAATAACGGTGCATTTAAGTCTGATTTTGAAAGATACGAAGAAAAATATTCTATTTAATAATTTTTACAGGGCAAAGGACTAACCGTTCCTTTGCCCTATTTTATTCTTGAAAATATTTTTATAATGTGATATAATCTCAAAGCATTATATAATATTTCTTATATGTATCGGGAGGTATATTTTATATATGACCTTTAATACAAAAACATTAGTTAATAAATTTAAAAATATCGATATAAAAAAAACAGCACAAAAAACAGGTGATTTTTTCAAATGCAATTTTCAAATTAAATCTTCCAAGGTATCGAGAATTGCAGGCATAATCACTTCTTTTGTGCTTATGTTTATTATCGTTTTTTTCAACAAACAATATACATCGCAGGATTTTGCCTCTAAATGGTTTCTTCTTGCGTTTAGTATGTTGTTTCCTTTTTTTATAGGCGCGGTAATTGCTTATTCTATAAGCATAAAAAACGAAACATTCAGTAAGGTCTGGCATGTGGCGGTTGTTTTCCTGCTGCCTATTCTTACTATGACCATGACCGAATGCTTAAACGGGTTTTTCATCTATGATATGACCTATTGGGGTTTTTTGGGCAATTACATAGTTATACTTTTGCTCTATTTTTTGGTGCTTATTTTCAGCGGAAGTATCAGGTTGGCTGTAATTATTATAAACACAATTCTTTTCGGTCTGGCTGTTGCGCATGCTTATCTAATGGGTTTTCGCGGAACGCCGTTTATTCCGATGGACTTTTTAAGCGTTACCACCGCAAAAAATGTTGCAAACACTTACGATTATACCCCGCCGTATAATGTTCTTATCGCCTCTTTGCTTTTCATATTTATACTTGTAATCGGTTGCAAAATAAAAGTACCGAAATATAAAACCGTTACAAAGGTTATTCTTCGCGGACTTATGACAGTGTTTTTTGTTACACTTATGTCCCTTTTCTATTTTACTAATGTGTTTACAGATTTAGGTGTGAAGCCGGACTTTTGGAACCAGTCTCGCGGTTACAGAAACTATGGCTTTGTATTCAGTTTTTTCTGTAATACAAAATATTTGTATATGTCCGTACCAAACGGATACTATGCGGCTGATGTCGGAAAATTTGTTAAAGAAAAGGTTGAAGAAGAACCCATTAAGCCCGAGGGCGACACACCGAATATCATCTGTATTATGAATGAATCGCTTTCCGACCTTAATGTTTTGGGCCCTGTTGATACCAATGAAGACTGTATGCCGTTTATTCATTCTCTGACAGAGAATACCGTTAAAGGCAATCTATATGTGCCTGTAGTAGGTGCCGGAACATCCAACACCGAATTTGAGTTTTTAACCGGCCATACAACGGCGTTTTTACCATCAGGCAGTAACGCATATATGCTTTACATCAATAACCCGATTTCATCCCTTTGCTCTACTCTTAAAGCCCAGGGCTATTCTTCCCTTGCCTTCCATCCATATTATGCAAGCGGATGGAACAGGACAAATGTTTACAACTATATGGGCTTTAACAGGTTTGTAAGCCTTGAAAACATTATGGATGTATCGCTTATGGATGATTATATATCAAACGGAAACGATGCAAACTACCTGCAAGAGCTTGTTAACCAATATTACCCCGACAGACAGAATATGCTCATTAGACAATATGTCAGCGATTCTTACGATTTTAAATATATCATAAACGATTATGAAAACCGCGATAAATCGCAAGCCTATTTTGCATTTAATGTTACAATGCAAAACCACGGCGGATATACCGCATCGGCTGATAATTTTAACGAATGCATTACAATCAATTCGGAAACATATTATAACAAAGCGAGCAAATACCTATCTCTTGTAAAAGCGAGTGATACTGCTTTTAAAGAACTTATAGATTATTTCCAAAACCAGCCCGAAAAAACCATCATTTGTATGTTCGGTGACCATCAGCCTTCTATAGAAACAAGTTATATTGCTTCTCTGCTTGGTGTTAACAATCTATCTAATCTTACAACCGAGCAGGAGCAAAAGCGACATATAACTCCGTTTATTATCTGGGCTAATTATGATATTGAAGAAAAAACCATAGATAAACTCAGTTCAAATTATCTTTCAAGCCTTGTTCTGAAAACTGCAGGCGTTAAACTAACCGATTATAATAAATATTTACTTAAATTATCCGAAACATTGCCGGTTATTGATACGGTAGGTTATATTGATGCTAATAACAATTATTATAACTGGAGCGATAAAACAGAATACGACAAGCTGCTTTCCGAGTATGAGAAAATACAGTATAACGCGATATTCGATTTCCAGAACACCGATACATCTATATTCTTTATAAACGGCTTTACTCAGGATAATATTATGAACAAGAAAGAGACCGAATGAGAAACACTACACTTTGTCATATTGAAAAAGACGGCAAATATCTAATGATTCGCCGCAATAAAAAAAAGAATGATTTAAACCACGATAAGCTTGTTGCCCCGGGCGGCAAATTTGAAGACAAAGAAAGCCCCGAGCAATGCAACGCGCGAGAGGTTTTAGAAGAAACAGGGCTTACCCTTATTTCCGCCGAATATCGCGGAATTGTAACCTTTGTTTCAGATAAATGGGAAACCGAATATATGCACATTTTTACAAGTTCTGAATTTAAAGGCGAACTGAAAGAATGTGATGAGGGCGAGCTTGTTTGGGTTGATAAAAACGAACTTCTCGATATGCCTATCTGGAAAGGCGATATTATCTTTTTAAAACTTATTGCAGACAAAAACACTCCGTTTTTCTCTTTAAGACTTGAATACAAAGGAGAAGAACTTTGCAGTGCTATTTTAAACAACAGACCACTCAGAATAGGAGAAATATAATGAAAATATGTGTTTATGGCGCTTCTTCCGATAGACTAGATAAAAAGTTTATCGAAAGCGGCGAAAAAATAGGAGAAAAACTCGCCGAAAACGGATGCGATTTAATATTCGGCGGCGGCGCTACAGGTATGATGGGCGCAGTTGCGCGAGGAGTAAAAGCAAAAGGCGGAAAGGTTTGCGGAATTACCCCATCTTTCTTTAATGTTGACGGTGTTGTTTTTGATAAATGCGATGAACTGATATTTACCGAAACCATGAGCGAGCGCAAAAAACTTTTGCGTGAAAAGGCCGATGGCTTGCTTGTAACGCCCGGCGGTATAGGTACATTTGATGAATTTTTTGAGGTTATAACTTTAAGGCAGTTATCTTTACACAAAAAACCCATTGCAATTTACAATGTTGACGGATATTTTGACCCGTTAAACAATCTGCTTGAAAACGCAATAGAAAAGAAATTTATGACCGAAAAGAACAGAGATTTATATTTTATATCGGATAATGCCGATGAAATTATAAATTACCTTTTAAACTATACCCCTGACGGAAAAACCGTTTTCGATTACAAAAATTTTAAATTATAAAACAAAAACCGAAGTCCTAATCGACTTCGGTTTTTTATATTTACTATTTTATCATTTCTTTAAACTCTTCTTCGCTTAAAACCGCAACACCCAAGGCATTTGCTTTATCAAGCTTACTGCCGGCATTATCCCCTGCTAAAACATAGTTTGTTTTTTTAGAAACAGAAGAAGATGTTTTGCCGCCGAAAGACTCAATTATGGCGCCTGCCTCATCGCGAGTAAAGCTTTCAAGCGTACCGGTCAGCACAAAGGTTAGCCCCGCAAATCTTTCATCAACAATGTTTTTATTGGAGGATGTGTTTACACCGGCAAGTTTTAATTTATCAATCATTTCCTTGGTTGACGGGAGACTGAAAAATTCATAAACCGATTGAGACATAACGCCGCCAAAACCTTCTATGCTTTCAATTTCCGAAAGAGATGCTGACATTATACTGTCTATATCAAAAAACCGCTCAGAAAGCAATTTTGCCGCCTTTGCGCCAACATGGCGAATACCAAGCGCACAGATTAGTTTTGATAAATCGTTTTGCTTCGATTTTTCCACTGCCGCCTTTAAATTTTCGGCGGTTTTTTTGCCTGCGCCTTCAAGGCTTGCCACTTTATCATAATCAAGACTATATATATCAACAATGGTGCTTATAAGCCCTTTATCAAGTAATGTTTCAAGAACTGCGGGTCCAAGACCTTCAATATCCATCGCCTCGCGCGATGTGAAATGAATTAAGTGGCGTAAAAGCTGGGCGGGACAATCGGCATTGGTGCAGCGAATTGCCGCTTCGCCCTCTTCCCTTACAAGTTCCGAACCGCAAGAGGGGCAAATTTTCGGCATTTCATAAACTAAAGAATTTGCACAATGCTCTTTAACAGACAAAACCTCGGGAATAATCTCCCCCGCTTTTCTGACGGTTATGGTATCGCCGATACCTATTTGCTTTTCTTTAATAAAATCTTCATTATGAAGCACCGCCCTTGAAACGGTAGTTCCCGCAAGCGAAATCGGGTCAAATACGGCGGTGGGGGTTACGGCGCCTGTTCTGCCGACATTTATTTCAATATCACGAAGCACCGTATCTTTTTCTTCCGGCGGGTATTTAAAAGCAACCGCCCATTTCGGATATTTAGCGGTACTGCCGAGATCTGTTCGCCTTTCAAGATCGTTAATCTTTATAACCGCGCCGTCTATATCAAAGGATAGTTCTCCCCTTGTATCTCCTATTCTTTTAACCTCGTTTATCGCCTCTTCAATTCCATTGCATTTTTTATAAGAAGGCAAAACGGAAAATCCGAGATTTTTCAAAAAATCAAGTGACTCTGTGTGGGTTTTAAAAACTTTGCCTGAAATCGCTTGAACATTAAATATAAACATTGATAACTTTCGGCTTTTTACAAGGGCGGAATTCTTTTGTCTTAAAGAGCCCGCCGCGGCATTACGCGGGTTTTTTGCCGCCTTTTCGCCGAGAAGCTCCTGCCTTTTAACAAGGTTTAAAAAGCTTTCGTGAGACATATAAACCTCACCGCGAACCTCTAAATCATCCTTGTAATCAATCTTTTTCGGTATATCATCAATCATAAGAAGATTGGCGGTAACATCCTCACCGATGTTGCCGTCTCCCCTTGTTGAGCCCAAAACAAATTCGCCGTTTTTATATTGAAGCGAAACAGAAAGTCCGTCAATTTTCGGCTCAACCGAAAATTCGGTATCTTTGCCTACTTTTTCGGCAAAATCATATAGTTCATCAAAACTGAAAACATCCTGAAGACTTTCCATCCTTACAAGATGTTCAACAGGCGCAAAAAGACTATCCGCCGCACCGCCTACATTCTGAGTCGGCGAGTCGGATGAGATAAGCTCGGGGTATTCTTTTTCAATAGCCTTTAGCTCTCTTGTAAGCGCATCATACTCAAAGTCGGATATTTCGGGGTTATCCTTATTATAATAAAGTTCATTATGATGCTTTATCAGTTTTGATAATTCCCTGGCTCTTTGTTTTGCTTCCTTAAAATCCATAATATCTCCTATTATTTATCTGCTGTAATTAAAAACATCATCTGCAAAATTTGTCGGGTCGGTTTCATAAACACTTGTATACGATTCCGGTACATCGCCTGCGATAAGCGATTCTGCGGCTATGACTTCATTTTGAAACCTGAAACTCTTTGTAGACCCGAAAGATAAAACACTGCAATCAATATCTGCAACAATTATTATTTGATGCAAACAGTTATTGATACCGGCATCTTCAAAATTACTTTTAAAATGGACCGATGTTGTATGCGCAAGGCTCATATTAAAATGAAACTTTGGCCCATACCCGCTTGTAAATTCATTATTAAGAAGAGTACCGAGCGGAATGGAAAAAGAATAGTTTTCCCGTTTTGTTATATTATACATTTCCGCCGCTATTTGCGATTTTAGTTTATTTATAATAGCGGTATCAAGTAAAACATCGGTTACCGAACCATCTTCATTTCTTGAAATATGAGATAATTCATCATATTTAATATCGTTATTTTCAAAGACATTAAATATCGCTTCATTTGAAGCATTTATAAGTATGTTTTCGGCTTTGCTTTTGGCGTATATAAAAATAACCTTTCTCATCCTTATGGCAAAGCTTATAATAATTATCAAAAAAGCAGAAAAAAGAAAAAACCATCTTTTTAAAGCATATTTAAACTTTTCTTTAAATCTTTTCAAAATATCACCCTTTTCGTACTATATCTTACGAAAAAGGGCTTATTTCTGTTAATAATTTTATCATATAATAATCATTTTTTCAATAACATATATTTATTTTGGGGGATGAAAAAATGATTGATTTTTTTATTAAAATTTTATCGGGTATTTATTTTTTTACCTTGCATGTTGCAAGCGGCGGTTCTTTTCCGAAACCGCTCTCGGCAAAAAGAGAGCGAGAGTTGCTTTCGCTTGCTCAAAACGGCGACAAAGAAGCCAAAGATACGCTTATTAACCATAATTTAAGGCTTGTGGCGCATATCGTTAAAAAATATTATGCCGGCAACTGCGATAATGAAGATTTAATCTCCATTGGCACAATAGGACTTATAAAAGCCGTTTATACCTTTAATGCCGATAAAGGCATCCGCCTTGCGACCTATGCCGCAAAGTGTATTGAAAATGAGATACTTATGTACTTCAGAAATCTTAAAAAATCTTCACAGGATGTTTATATCAGCGAGCCTGTTGACTCTGACTCAGAAGGCAATGCAATTACCTTAATCGATATTATTGCAGATGATGTTGATATTGTTGAAGAAATAGATAAACAAATGAAACTGAAAAAACTGCCCGCTTTAATTGAGTCGGAACTAGACCCTAGAGAAAAAGAAATAATAAATATGCGCTACGGTCTTGGCGGAACAGAAGAACTGACACA
>CAMPCO010000038.1 GCA_946646305.1 uncultured Clostridia bacterium
TTTCCGAGCTTACTCATAAGCGCCGTCTTTCGGCACTCGGCCCCGGCGGTCTTTCGAGAGATCGTGCTTCCTTTGAGGTTCGTGACGTTCACTATACCCATTACGGTCGTATGTGTCCTATCGAAACCCCTGAAGGTCCTAACATCGGTCTTATCTCTTATCTTGCAACCTATGCAAAGATAAATAAATACGGCTTTATCGAAACTCCTTTCCGCAGGGTTGATAAAAAGAACGGCCGCGTGCTTAATGATGTTGTTTATATGACAGCCGATGAAGAGGATGATTATTTCGTAGCGCAGGCCAATGAGCCGCTCGATGAAAAGGGTCACTTCATTCGCGATAAGGTTACAGTTCGTTATCGTGATGAATTCCAGGAAATCGAATCAAGCCGTGCAGACTTTATGGATGTATCGCCTAAGATGGTTGTATCGGTTGCAACCGCGATGATTCCGTTCCTTGAAAACGATGATACCAACCGTGCGCTCATGGGTTCAAACATGCAGAAGCAGGCTGTTCCGCTTCTTCGCCCCGAAAACCCGATTGTTGCAACCGGTATGGAATATAAAGCGGCAATCGACTCGGGTGTTGTTGTTCTTGCAAAACGCGCCGGTACCGTTATATATGTAAGCGCCGATTATATTAAAATTCGCGCAAAAGACGGCACTATTGATGAGTACAAGCTTATCAAATTCCTGCGTTCCAACCACGGCACCTGCATCAACCAGAAGCCGATAGTTTCTGTCGGTGAAAAGGTTGAAGAGCATGATGTAATCGCCGATGGTCCTGCAACAAGCAACGGCGAAATCTCGCTCGGCAGAAACGCCCTTATCGGCTTTATGACCTGGGAAGGTTATAACTACGAGGATGCCGTTTTGCTTAACGAACGCCTTGTTCGTGATGATGTTTATACCTCTATTCATATTGAAGAATATGAAATGGAAGCCAGAGATACAAAACTCGGTGCGGAAGAAATAACCCGTGATATTCCGAATGTCGGCGAAGATGCCCTTAAAGATTTGGATGAGCGCGGTATTATCCGTGTCGGCGCCGAAGTAAAAGCGGGCGATATTCTTGTCGGCAAGGTTACACCTAAGGGTGAAACCGAACTCACCGCCGAAGAAAGACTTCTCCGCGCTATATTCGGCGAAAAGGCAAGGGAAGTAAGAGATACATCTCTCCGCGTTCCCCACGGTGAATACGGCACCATAGTTGATGTTAAGGTGTTCACCCGTGAAAACTCCTCTGAACTCAGCCCCGGCGTTAATGTTGTTGTAAGATGCTATATCGCTCAGAAGCGTAAGATTTCTGTCGGCGATAAGATGGCGGGCCGCCACGGTAATAAGGGTGTTGTTTCTCGCATACTCCCAAGCGAAGATATGCCTTTCCTTCCCGATGGTACACCGCTTGATATAGTTCTTAACCCCCTGGGCGTTCCTTCCCGTATGAATATCGGTCAGGTTTTGGAAGTTCACCTCGGCTATGCCGCAAAGGCGCTCGGCTGGAAGATTGCCACCCCGGTATTCGATGGTGCGCACGAAGCGGATATCAGAGAATGCTTCAGAATGGCAGGCCTGCCCGAAGATGGTAAGGTTCAGCTTTATGATGGCAGAACAGGTGAGCCGTTTGATAACCGTGTAACCGTAGGTTATATGTATTATCTTAAACTCCATCACCTTGTTGATGATAAGATCCACGCCCGTTCAACCGGTCCTTACTCGCTTGTTACTCAACAGCCTCTCGGCGGTAAAGCGCAGTTCGGCGGTCAGCGTTTCGGTGAGATGGAAGTTTGGGCGCTTGAAGCTTACGGTGCCGCTTACACCTTGCAGGAAATACTCACCGTTAAGTCGGACGATATCGTGGGTCGTGTTAAGACCTATGAAGCGATTGTTAAGGGACAGAATGTTCCTAAGGCCGGCATTCCGGAATCGTTCAGAGTTCTTATCAAAGAATTGCAGTCGTTGTCACTTGATGTCAGTGTTCTTGATAGCCACGGCGATGAGATTGACTTGAAACAAAAGTTTGATGACGATGATGATATAGGCCTTTCTGCTTCAACAGAAGAACAGCAGACAAGCGCCGAAATAGCCGCAGAGCTTGGCGAAACCCGTCTTGTAGGCGGCGAACTTGAAGGCGAAGGTTTCGGCCTTCAGGATGAAAACGGCAACGAAATCACCGAAGTTAATGAATAATCAGGAGGGAAAGAATAATGGCTGATAACGAATTAGATTTTCAATCAATAAAAATAGGTCTTTCTTCTCCGGAAAAAATCAGAAGCTGGTCTTACGGTGAAGTTACAAAGCCTGAAACAATCAATTACCGCACCTTAAAGCCCGAGCAGGGCGGTTTGTTCTGCGAGCGCATTTTCGGACCAACCAAGGACTGGGAATGCCACTGCGGAAAATATAAGCGTATTCGCTATAAGGGCAAAATATGTGAACGCTGCGGCGTTGAAATAACCCGCTCAAAGGTTCGCCGCGAGCGTATGGGTACTATCGAACTCGCAGCCCCTGTTTCACATATCTGGTATTTCAAAACAATTCCTTCCCGTATGGGTCTTGTTCTTGATATATCGATAAAATCGCTTGAACATGTTCTTTATTTCTCGCAGTATATCGTAACCGATCCGGGCGATACACCGCTTGAAAAGAAGCAGATTTTAAGCGAAAAGCAATACAATGAAATGCGCGAAAAATATGAGGACGATTTTGAAGCCGGAATGGGCGCGGAAGCTATAAAGAAGCTTCTCAGCGAAATCGATCTCGATAAGACCTGCGAAGAGCTTCGTGAAGAGCTTGAAAACGCAAACGGTCAAAAGCGCGCTCGAATACTGAAGAGACTTGAAGTGCTTGAGGCCTTCCGTCAGTCGGGCAATCGCCCCGAATGGATGATTTTGGATGTTATTCCGGTAATTCCGCCGGATCTTCGTCCTATGGTTCAGCTTGATGGCGGCAGATTTGCAACAAGCGACCTTAACGATCTTTACAGAAGGGTAATCAACCGTAACAATCGCCTTAAAAGGCTCTTGGAACTCGGTGCGCCCGATATTATCGTAAGAAATGAAAAGCGTATGTTGCAGGAAGCTGTTGACGCCCTTATTGATAACGGCCGCCGCGGCAAGCCCGTAACCGGTCCTAACAACCGTGCGCTTAAATCTCTTTCCGATATGCTTAAAGGTAAGCAGGGTCGTTTCCGTCAGAACCTTCTCGGTAAGCGTGTTGACTATTCAGGCCGTTCGGTTATCGTTGTAGGCCCTGAACTTAAGATGTATCAATGCGGTGTTCCGAAAGAAATGGCGCTTGAACTCTTTAAGCCCTTTGTAATGAAACGCCTTGTAGAAACCAAATCGGTTATCAATATAAAAACCGCCAGAAAGATGGTAGAACGCGCTTCTACCGAAGTTTGGGATGCATTGGAACTTGTTATCAAAGAACACCCCGTTCTTTTAAACCGTGCGCCTACACTTCACCGCCTCGGTATCCAGGCGTTTGAACCTGTTTTGGTTGAAGGTAAAGCCCTCAAACTCCATCCGCTTGTATGTACCGCATACAATGCCGACTTCGATGGCGACCAGATGGCTATTCATATTCCGCTTTCGGCAGAAGCGCAGGCAGAAGCCCGCTTCCTTATGCTGGCGGCTAATAACCTTCTCAAACCTTCCGATGGTAAGCCTGTTGCCGTTCCTACTCAGGATATGGTTCTCGGTTCCTACTATCTCACCCTTGTTAAGCCCGATGAAATGGGAACAAACAAGGTATTCCGCGATAAAAATGAAGCCATTATGGCTTATAATGACGGTGTAATCGGTCTTCACGCGCCTATCCGCGTTCGTATGGATGACGGAAAGGGGAATACCGGTCTTGTTTGGTGTACTGTAGGATTTATTATCTTCAATGAATCCCTGCCGCAGGACTTGGGCTTTATCGACAGAACCGATCCTCGTCACGCGCTCGATCTTGAATGGAGCTTCTCTCTTAAAGATCCCAATGCAAAGGCAATAACCTCAAGCGAAGATATCATCCAGAATAAGGTTGGTAAAAAGCAGCTTGGCGTTATTATTGAAAAATGTATTGATAAGCACGGAACAACAAGATCCTCCCAGGTTCTTGATAATATCAAGGCCACCGGCTTTAAGTATTCCACCAAGGGCGCTATAACCGTTGCCGTTATCGATGCGGTTATCCCTGAGGCTAAAAAGGATATTATCGCCGAAGCGGAAGCCAAGATTGATGATGTTGTTAAGTTCTATCGCCGTGGTATGATCAGCAATGCTGAAAGAAGCGCCCAGGTAATAGAAATATGGAACGATGCAACCGAAAAGGTTGCCAAGGCTCTTACCGGAAACCTTGATGAATTCAACCCCATCTATATGATGGCTGATTCGGGCGCCCGTGGTTCTATGAGCCAGATAAGACAGCTTGCCGGTATGCGCGGACTTATCGCCAATACCGCAGGTAAGGTTATCGAAGTTCCTATCCGCGCTAACTACCGTGAAGGTCTTAACGTTCTTGAATACTTCATTTCTTCTCGTGGTGCTCGTAAAGGTCTTGCCGATACCGCTCTTCGTACCGCCGACTCGGGTTATCTTACCCGCCGTCTTGTTGATGTTGCGCAGGATGTTATCGTTCGCGAGGATGATTGCGGCACAGATGAGGGACTTTGGGTATCCGATATTAAGGATGGAAACCATATCCTTGAAAAGCTGGAAGAACGCCTTATCGGAAGATATTTGCTCCATCCGGCGGTTGATCCTAATACCGGCGAGGTTATTTGCGATAATGACCACATTATGACCAAAGAAGATGCAAAACGCATTGTTGATGCGGGCATTGATAAGATTGAAATTCGTTCCAACCTTACCTGCCATAGCCATCGCGGCGTTTGCAAGAAGTGCTATGGTGTAAACCTTGCAACCAATAAGCCTGTAACAGTAGGCGAAGCGGTCGGCATTGTTGCCGCTCAGTCCATCGGTGAACCGGGTACCCAGCTTACGATGCGTACCTTCCACACCGGCGGTATCGCTTCTACCGAGGATATTACCCAGGGTCTTCCCCGTGTTGAAGAACTGTTTGAAGCTCGCAGACCTAAGCACTGCGGTCTTATCGCCAAAATCGGCGGTACAGTTCGTATCGAAGAGGAAAAGAAGAGCAGTGTTATCATCATCGATAACGAGGAAACCAAGGAAATCGAAAAGATTACCATTCCTTACGGCTCAAGGGTTAATGTTGCAACAGGCGATGTTGTAAAACCCGGTGATTTGCTTGTTCCCGGCGCTAAATATCCGCAGGATATTCTTGAGGCTCAGGGTCCGCAGGCGGTTGAAGAATATATCATCGCCGAAATTCAGAATGCTTACCGCACCCAGGGTGTTGATATCAACGATAAGCATATTGAGATTATCATTCGTCAGATGATGAAAAATCTTCGTATCACCGATTCAGGCTCTACCGAGCTTATCCAGGGTACAAAGCACGAATATAAAGAAATCGCCGATGCCAATGCGAAAATTCAAAAGCGCATCGATGCAGGTGAAACCGGTCTTACAAAGGCTACCTATGAAGCAACGCTTCTCGGTATTACCAAGGCTTCTCTTGCAACCGAGTCGTTTATGTCTGCCGCATCCTTCCAGGAAACCACCCGCGTTCTTACCGAAGCGGCTATCCATGGTAAAAAGGATGACTTGCGCGGTCTTAAAGAAAATGTTATCATCGGTCAGCTTATTCCTGCCGGTACAGGCAAGAAAAAAGCCGAAGAAGCAGAAGAACTTTTTGCAGCAGGCGAATAAACAATCAAAAACCGAAACAAGTCTTAAAGGCTTGTTTCGGTTATGTTTTTAAAAGGAGAAACAGTTATGGTAAAACATATTATTCTGTGGCAGTTAAATGATGACCTTTCCGATATTCAAAAAGCGGGGGTTAAAAACGGCATAAAGAGGGGACTTGAAGGCCTTGGCGGCAAGATACCGGGTCTTTTGGAAATAAAGGTTTTTACAGAGCCGCTTGAAACTTCCAATGCCGATGTTATGCTTTATAGCGTTTTTGAAGATTTTGCTTCGCTTAAAGGCTATGCCGTTCATCCACTTCATGTTGATGTTGCAAATACCAAGGTTCGCCCCTACACAAAATCGCGTGTTTGTATGGACTACTCGGAATAAACGATTATTAAAAATATGGATATAACTCAGCAATTATTGTGTGTTATTTTTAACAAAATAATATTATACAATCTTGACATTGTTTGTTTTGATTAGTATAATATTAAAATACCAAATCTATATTAGATATAGTTTTGGAAAAATAAAACCTTAGGAGTTGGAAAAATGGTAAAATTAGAAGATTTAATTGTAATTTTTACCTTCGTAGGTGCTCTTGCGGCGCTTTTATTCGCGGCACTTACGGCCAGAAAAGTACTGAAATTCCCTGAGGGAACCGATAAGATGAAAAAAATATCGGCTTCCATTAAGCAGGGTGCAAAGGCTTATTTAAAACGCCAGTACACCGTTGTTGCCATCTTTTTTGCCGTTATGTTTGTTATTTTGGGCGTTATGGCAATTCTCGGCAACTTAACCCCCTATGTTCCGTTTGCATTTCTTACGGGCGGCATATTCTCGGCGCTTTCCGGCTTTATCGGAATGACCATTGCCACCTCTTCCAATGCAAGAACCGCCAATGCTTGTATCTCGGGGCTTAATAAGGGTCTTCGTGTTGCATTCGGCGCGGGTTCGGTTATGGGCTTTACCGTTGTAGGTCTTGGACTTCTCGATATTTCCATTTGGTATGCATTACTTAAATATGTATTCCATCTCGGTGCCGGCGATATAACATCCGCTATGCTCACCTTTGGTATGGGCGCTTCTTCTATGGCGCTTTTTGCCCGTGTTGGCGGCGGTACATTCACAAAGGCAGCCGATGTCGGCGCAGACCTTGTCGGTAAGGTTGAAGCGGGTATCCCTGAGGATGACCCCCGCAACCCCGCAGTTATAGCAGATAATGTCGGCGATAACGTAGGCGATGTTGCAGGTATGGGCGCCGACCTTTATGAGTCTTATGTCGGCTCTATTATCTCAGCTTGTGCTCTCGGTGTTGTTGCATTCGGCAGTTTCAATGCAATGGCTCTGCCTATGATTATGGCGGCGGTCGGCATTCTTTGCTCGCTTATCGGTACTTTCTTTGTAAGAACCAAAGAAAACGCAACCCAAAAGCAGTTGCTCGGCAGTCTTTCCCGCGGTACAAACTTTGCGGCTATCGCAATAGCAATTATTTCTTTGCCGCTTGTTAATATCTGCCTTACAGGTAAATTCGGCGACTTTTCTAAAATAGGTTACTATTTCGCTATTTTAGCAGGCCTTCTTGCCGGTGTGCTTATCGGTCGTGCTACCGAGTATTACACTTCTGACTCCTATAACCCCACAAAGAAGCTTGCAGGCAAATCGGAAACCGGCTCTGCCACCATTATAATAGGCGGCTTGGGTCTCGGTATGCTTTCAACCGCTCTTCCGATTGTTATTGTTGCCGCTTGTATTCTTGTGGCATATTTTGCACCAAACGGCTTTAAGGTTTCCACTGCGGATGTTAATGCGGGCCTTTACGGTATCGCTCTTGCCGCGGTTGGTATGCTTTCAACCCTTGGTATAACCCTTGCAACCGATGCTTACGGCCCTGTTGCCGATAATGCCGGCGGTATTGCCGAAATGTCGGGTCTTGACGAAAGCGTTCGCACAAGAACAGACGCGCTCGATTCTCTCGGTAACACAACCGCCGCAACAGGTAAAGGCTTTGCAATCGGCTCTGCCGCTCTTACAGCCCTTGCCCTTATGGCTTCTTACATAAACAAGGTTAAGGAAATCGGCGGCGATAAGATAACCGATTCGTTTGACCTTATGAACCCGAAGGTACTTATAGGTCTCTTTATAGGCGCATGCTTGCCCTTCGTTTTTGCGGCTCTTACAATGGAATCTGTCGGCAAAGCCGCTCAGTCTATTGTTAAGGAAGTTCGCCGTCAGTTCAGAGAAATCAAGGGCATTATGGAAGGCGAAACCGACCCCGACTATGCAACCTGCGTTGACCTTTGCACAAAGGCTTCTCTTCGCGAAATGATTTTGCCGACAGTTATCGCTATTATAGTTCCGATAGCAGTAGGCTTAATCCTCGGTTATCAATCGGTTGTAGGTCTTCTTGCCGGCGCTACCGCATCAGGCTTCCTTATTGCAATCTTTATGTCCAATTCCGGCGGTGCCTGGGATAATGCTAAAAAGTATATCGAAGCAGGCAACTTCGGCGGCAAAGGCAGTGATAACCATAAGGCAGCCGTTGTAGGCGATACGGTAGGCGATCCTTTCAAAGATACATCAGGCCCCGCAATCAATATTCTTATCAAGCTTCTTTCAATGGTATCAATAGTATTTGCGGCTTTGGTTGTAAACTTCAGTTTATTGTAATATTTAATAAATAAATAAAAAATCACGGGTGGTATCACCCGTGATTTTTTTAGTCTTTTTAGATTATATCAGCCTTTTTCAACCTTAAAGGTGTAGGTTTTACCGGCTTCAATCTGTGTAGCGTCAACGCCTGTTTGAGCATATTCGCCGTCAATATAAAATGCCCAGTAAGCCTTGTCCTTATCATAGTCCACGGTAACACCGTTTACCGTCTTAACATAAAGGCCGTATTCGCTCTGGTCACCGGCGATGAGTTTGAGGTCTAAAAGCGCTTCACCAACAGTTTTCTTATCTGTGTTAATAAGAAATTCTGTTTCATTTTCGCCATCGTTTACGATGAATGTAAACTGTGTGGCGCCCTTACCAAGCTCTTTAACGGTTTGTGATACGGTTTCTGTCACACTTGAAACGGCAGTTTCTTCAGCCGTACCGCAAGCGCTGAAAGTAATTGCCATGGCCGCAATAAGCATAATACTTACAACAAGGGTAATTTTAGATTTTAAATAACTTGTTTTCATATTTTTCACTCCTGTATTATTTTTATTCCCATATATTCGGCGCTCGCAAAAGGGAAAAGCAGTGTAAAAATATTTCGACTGAAAGCCATCACCCGTTTTCGCCTTCCCGAGTATTCAGTGGCATAAACTCTGTGCGGCACAGAGATGAAAAAAGGCTTATCGGCTTAACACGGCGGCGTGCCCGTACAGGAATTTAACCTGTTTCCTTTTACACTAATATGCATTATATCATATAGCATAAAAATAGGCAATAAAATACCGACCTTTAAAGGTCGGTAAATTTTACGGTAAGAAATAAACTTCTATATTGCGCCTGCCGAATGCATAGCACTGGGAAACCGTTTCAAGGAACAAATCTATGTTTGTAGGTCTTGAAGCGATATATCCGCCCGTGTCTGCCGCTTCGGCATAACCATATACCCATCTGCCGTCACTCGATATGATATACATTCTTGTACCATAGGGTATATACGCGGGGTTTACTGCAACATAACCCGGTTGCGGGTTTTTACCTGTAGAGGTTCTGTAACCTGTATAGGTGTATGCAGTGGCTTCAACGGTGATATGATTTGTGTAATTCGTGGGAACACCGTTTTCATCAAGCGGAATAGGTGAGGCGGGTGTTAGTGTTGAATAACAACCTGTGTTGCTGCTTGTAGTAACCGCAACGCCGGTGGTGATCCTGCCGCCGGAGCCCGTGCCGACAACCTTTGTTCCGTCAATGGCTTTTGTTATAATGTCTTCCGATACAACCGTTTTTTCCGCCACCTGGCCGTTTACAAGTTTTGTCTTGTAGTTAACCGTTTTAAGTCCGTCTGTACCGGATGTAACATAGGAGTTGCCGGAGCTTATAGTGCTTGAAAAAACAGTTTTTAAAACGCTGGGGATAACTTCGGTCGTTTGCTCGTCTATATAATCAATGTTAACATAGTCGATAACCGATTTTTTGGAAAGAACGGTGGAAACTTCGGGTTCAACCATATCGTATTGGTCAACCTTAAAACCTGCGGTTTCAAGAATTTCACCGACACTTGATGTTATGGTCTTAACCGTAACCTTTTCTTCTCCTGCAAGAATTGTAACAGGGAAGGTGCGCTCAATTTCCAAGCTTCTTTTGTTTGCCGCTCTTGTGCTTTTCAGTATTTTGTAATCATCACCGTAAAGCCCGAGTTTTTCTATAGCTGCATCAGCATCTTTTGAGATTGAATAAACCGTTGTAACGCTTTTGCCGTCATTGATCTCAAAAACATTTACTGCTTTTGCAAGAACAATACCCGCGGCAACCGCAGCCACTACCAAAATCGGAATAAGCGGAAGGCGTTTTGCCAATGCTTTGTTTTGACCAAGTCTTGAAATAGTTTCTTTTGTAAGGTCAAAGCATTTTCGGCAAAAAGCCTTAATATTAAATTTTGGGGTTTCTTCCATTAAATTCTCCTTTTTTTAAGCAAACACCGGGTGAATTAGATGTGTGTGGTGAATGCCTTTTTTCGGATCGTTAGTATTATAACGAACAAAATAAACTATGTCAAAGCGGTTTGGCAGGGTCGATTTTGTGCAAAAGCCACAAAAAACCGACCTTTTAAAAAGTTACAAAATTGTAATCATTTCAAAAACAGGTATTTAATTGCCAAAAAATGACAATTCTTTTGTGCAAGATAACAATTTTGACCATTTAACCTAATTGTTGCCATTTTTGGGTGGGGTTATTCAATTTTTGTTAAATTTGCCAAAAATACAAAATTCGCCAAAAAAATGCTTTACAAAAACTATATATTGTGGTATCATACCATAGAAGAAAAAATTCCTTTAAATTCGGTACAGAGATGCCGGCAAGGGTATATGTATATATTATATATATGTGTGAACACCACACTTATGTTAAAACCTTAGCCGCACTGTACTGTGCGGCTTTTATTATTATGTGAAAAAGGAATGTTCGTTATGGCTGAATATAAAGCAACCTTAATGGATAGCGTAGCAGTGGATAGGGCGCTTAGGCGCATATCACACGAAATAATCGAAAAAAACGGCGGCTGTGATAATCTTTGCCTTGTAGGTATTTTAAGGCGTGGACTTCCCATAGCGCAAAAAATTGCCGAAAATATTAAGCAGTTTGAGGGAACAACCGTTCCGGTGGGTGTTCTTGATATAACATTTTACCGTGATGATCTCGGCAAGGCTTATGAAGAGCCTGATTTAAAGCAAGCCCAGATCCCGTTTGATATAACCGGCAAAACGGTTGTGCTTGTTGATGATGTGCTATTCACAGGCAGAACCGCCCGCGCGGCAATGGAGGGTGTTATGGAGCACGGCAGAGCGGCGGCAATTCAGCTTGCGGTGCTTATAGACCGCGGCCACAGGGAACTGCCCATCAGGGGCGACTATGTCGGCAAAAATGTTCCCACCTCAAAGCTTGAAAGGGTTTCGGTGGAAATTCCGCCCTATGATACAGAAACTGCCGTAAAACTATTCGGTTAAACCGGGGGCAACCCGTTTTAATATATTAAACCGTACCGGGTGTGCGGAATATAAAGGAGAAGAAAAAAATGAAACTTGCTTACAATGTTCAAGACAAGCCTAAGTTCGGTCAGCTGATTGTTTTCGCTTTCCAGCAACTTCTGGCAATCCTCGCTGCAACTATCGCCGTTCCGGCAATAGTAGGAAACGGAATGCAGCAATCTGCGGCTCTTTTTGGTGCCGGCGTGGGTACAATAGTTTACCTGCTCTTTACCAAATTTAAAAGCCCTGTGTTCCTCGGTTCATCCTTCGCGTTTTTAGGTTCTATGTTTGCGGCATTCGGTGGCGCGGCATCTGTTTCTATCGGATATGCCGGTCTTATCATCGGTGCTTGCTTCGCAGGACTTGTTTATGTGATTATCGCCCTTATAGTAAAACTTGCAGGCGTTAAATGGATAAACAAACTTATGCCCGCAGTAGTTATAGGCCCCACAGTTGCAATCATCGGTCTTTCTCTTGCAGGAAACGCTATCGGCGATTCTCTCGCAGGCGCTTTTGATGCAGAAGCAGGCGCTTATGTAATGACCGCAAATGTTTGGGTTGCTTTAATCTGCGCACTTGTAACTCTTATCACAGTAATCATCAGCTCTGTATTCGGCAAAAAGATGGCTAAGCTCATACCCTTCATAATCGGTATCCTCGCAGGTTATCTCGTAGCCGCAATCTTTACTGTAATCGGTATAAAAACCGGTAACGATGCGCTCAAAGTAATCGATTTCAGCGTATTCAAAGATATGAAGATTTTCTCGGTTCCCGCTTTCTCATTCATTGAAGGCTTCAAAGGTCTTAAAGCTATCGATGGTAAATACATAGCAAGCCTTGCAGTGGCTTATGTTCCGGTTGCATTCGTTGTATTCGCTGAACACATCGCTGACCACAAAAACCTTTCAACAATTATCGAAACCGAACTTCTCGAAGAACCCGGTCTCCACAGAACACTTCTCGGTGACGGTGTAGGCTCTATGGTAGGTGCTTTCTTCGGCGGCTGCCCCAACACCACTTACGGTGAGTCGGTAGGTTGCGTAGCTATTACAGGTAACGCTTCGGTAGTAACCATTCTTTGCACCGCTATTATGGCTATCGTAATCTCCTTCTTCGGTCCGTTCGTAACCTTCCTCTCAACCATACCCGGTTGTGTAATGGGCGGTGTTTGCATTACCCTTTACGGCTTCATCGCTGTATCAGGTCTTAAAATGCTTCAGCCGGTTGATCTTAATGATAACCGTAACCTCTTCACCGCATCTGTTATCCTTATCGCAGGTATCGGCGGTATGACACTCAGAATCGGCAAGGTAACCATCACAGAAGTTGCCGCTGCTTTGATCCTCGGTATCATTGTTAACCTTATTGTTTCCGGTAAGAAGGACAAAAACTAATATTTAAAGGCAATAATAAAAGCCGTGACCCAAAAAGGTCACGGCTTTGTTTTTTTTATTTTATACACAATACATTATGTGCAGATTTCTGATAGCGGCATCTTCT
>CAMPCO010000039.1 GCA_946646305.1 uncultured Clostridia bacterium
TTTTAAAAGCTCCGGAAGTATCAAGGCAAAGATAATCGATGTAATCACCGCGGCGATAATTCGGCTTAAAAGCGCCGCCCCGAAAAGCGCCACGGGATAATGATAAATCTTAGCATCTATATACATAACAATGGTGTTCGCCGCCGTTACTACCGCACCGCTTATAAGTGTGGGGATAAGCAGCCATAAAAAGTCCACCCGGCGCTTTATCGCGATAAACAAAAGCCCGAAAACAACACCACGAAGCACCGCGGGCATCACCCATAAAAGGGTTGTGGCGGTAAAGCCATAGGTTATCATCTGGCCTATAAGTGCACCCACAAAACCCGTTGCCGCGCCCCAAACGGGGCCGCAAAAAGCGGCAATAACTATAACCGCTATACCGCTAAGCGATAGCTTTACCGTGCCGCCAAACGGCGCGCTTACACTGACCGCCAGATAGTCAAGCCCCACATAAAGCGCAGCAAGCACCGCAGATAAACATAATTTTTTTACATTTTTTTGCATTTAAAAAACCTCCTATCCCAAAAACAGATAATAGGAGGCTTAAAAGCTTCGATTATTAAATGTTAGCGGGATGCGGCAATAAAATCGCAGAAAAATCATTCGCCCGATTGACAACTCCCCGTTCAATCGGTACTATAAGCCCCCGAGGGCTTACGCTTTATTGCCTACTCTAAATTTATTTGATATCTTAATTATAACTAAATTTTCGGGCTTGTCAATCATTATATTGAAATAGATTTAATATAAATATAATGGTGATAAAAATGATTTTAAAGAATATAGATACTGCCCTCGATTATGTAAAATACTGCTCGGCAATAAAAAGATTAAAGGAAGAATTTCCGCTGCTTCAAACCGAAGTGATAGGCAAAAGTGTTTTAGGAAAAAACATATATGCCCTAAAAATAGGCAAAGGGTATGACAGCGTGCTTTTTGCCGCCGCTTTTCACGGCAGCGAGCATATTACCACAAATATATCTCTAATGCTTTGCGAAAAGATTTGTATGTCC
This sequence comes from uncultured Clostridia bacterium, assembly GCA_946646305.1. Classification (GTDB taxonomy): domain Bacteria; phylum Bacillota; class Clostridia; order Oscillospirales; family Acutalibacteraceae; genus UBA737. The sequence goes on from CAMPCO010000039.1 coordinate 1,017, forward strand.
CTTTTGACCGATAGTCCGCTTTGCGATATAAACCTTAAACGCGCCCTAAAGGGCAGGGGGATAATAATTCTGCCGCGGGTAAACCCCGATGGGTGTGATATAAGTATTTTAGGCGCCGCGGGGGCGGCAGGGGCAGATTATCTTGTAAGAAAACTTTGCGAGGGCGATTATAAGCACTATAACGCAAACGCCAGGGGTGTTGATATAAACCATAATTTTCCCGCAGGGTGGGAAACTTTAAGGGCGATGGAGAAAAGTCACGGCATTTTAGGTCCCGCCGCCACGCGTTTCGGCGGCTTTTCGCCGATAAGCGAACCCGAAACGGCGGCTTTGGTTTCCCTTTGCAGAAGCGAGAATATAGCCCATGTTTTGGCGCTTCATACCCAAGGCGAGGTAATCTACTGGAACTATGGCGATAAAACACCGAAAAAATCTCAAAAAATGGCAGAGATTATGGCGGCGGTTTCGGGATACAGCCTTGATGTTCCCGTAAAACTCGCCACGGGCGGCGGATTTAAGGATTATTTTATAGAGGAATTTTCCCGCCCGGGGTTTACCATAGAGCTTGGTATCGGGCAAAATCCTTTAAATGAGAAAAATGCGGGCAAAATATATAAAAAAGCTGAAGAAATGCTCATCCTTTCGGCAATAATGTAACCTTTTATTGACTTTATCGAAACTTTAAGATAAAATATGGTAAAAGGGAATATGCCGAAAATATTAAGGAAAGGACACCCTTTTGCATTATATAATAATAAATAAAGCGCCGGGACCGTTTCGGCATAGCGGTTGACGAGGATGGGGTTTATCGAAATATTCGGCGGATGCCCCACGGTGAAGAATCGTCAGAAAACGATTAAAAAACGAGGGTGACCTCGTAACAAAAGCGTTTTCGCTAAACTAAAACGGTTGCGGTTTTTAAAGCCGCATATTTAAAGGAGCAATTAAATATGTGCGGAATTGTAGGATTTACAGGCGTAAACCCGGCTTCTCCCATTCTGCTCGACGGACTTGAAAAACTGGAATATCGCGGATATGACTCTGCCGGTATTGCAGTAATTTCTGACGGCAAAATAGGAACAGCAAAAACAGTTGAAAGAATAAGAAATCTTATTGATAAAACCGATGGCGGCAAGGCAGTGCCCGGCAGTATCGGTATAGGTCACACCCGTTGGGCTACCCACGGCGGACCGAGCGAAACCAACGCTCACCCGCATCTCAGCGGAAACCGTAAATTTGCGGTTGTTCATAACGGTATTATCGAAAACTATGTTGAACTGAAAGAAAAACTTATAAAAGAAGGCCATATCTTTGCAAGCGAAACCGATACAGAGGTTGTACCGCAGTTGCTTGAAAAGTATTATGATGGCGATTTGCTTGGCGCGGTTGCCAAGGTAACATCAATGCTCGAAGGCTCTTTTGCTCTCGGTATTGTTTGCACCGATTATCCCGAAACTCTTGTTGCGGCTAAAAAGTTCAGCCCGCTGATTATCGGTTGCGGCAAGGGCGAAAACTATATCGCTTCCGATGTTACCGCGCTTATAAGTCACACCCGTGATGTTATCTATCTTGAAGATGATACCATCGCCGTTATAAGCAAAGATGATGTAAACCTTTATGATTACAATAAAAACCCTGTTAAATATGATGTTTCTCATATCGATTGGGATATTGCCGCCGCGGAAAAGGGCGGATACGATTACTTTATGATGAAAGAGATGTGCGAAGAGCCGCGCGCCATAAGGCAAACGGTTGATTCCCGCATTAAAAACGGCTCGGTTGTTCTTGAAGATATTTCGCTAACGGCGGAGGACCTCAAGAAGATTAACCGCATTTCAATAGTTGCCTGCGGCTCGGCTTATCATGCGGGTATTGTGGGCAAATATGTTATGGAGGAGCTTTTAAGGCTTCCTGTTGATGTTGACCTTGCGAGTGAGTATCGTTATCGCAACCCGATAACCGATAGCAAAACTCTTACCATCATAATAAGCCAGTCGGGTGAAACCGCCGATACTCTTGCCGCTTTGAAGGAAGCAAAGGCAAGAGGCTCGCGCGTGCTTTCCATCGTTAATGTTGTAGGTTCTTCAATAGCAAAGGCATCGGATGATGTTATCTATACCTGGGCAGGTCCGGAAATTGCCGTTGCCACAACAAAGGGATACACAACCCAGCTTTCCGTTCTTTATCTGTTTGCAATCTGGGCGGCGGAACAACTCGGAACCCAGAGTAAGGAAACTTTAGCGGAAATTACAGAGAGCCTGCATAATTTGCCGAACGCCATTGACCGCGTGCTTGACAGCAAGGAAAAGATAAAGAAAATGGCGAAACACTGCGTTGATTCACAGTCGCTCTTCTTTATCGGCAGAAATATTGACTATGCGGTAGCGCTTGAAGCTTCGCTTAAACTTAAAGAAATATCTTATATCCATTCCGAGGCTTATGCCGCGGGCGAGCTTAAACACGGCACCATCTCTCTTATTGAAGAGGGCAGAACCGTTATCGCCCTTGTGGCTCAGGAAGACCTGTTTGATAAGATGCTCAGCAATGTTAAAGAGGTAAGGGCTCGCGGCGCTTATGTGGTTGCCTGCGCAAACGAAGGCGACACCGCTATTGAAGCCGAAGCCGAAGAGGTTATCTATATCCCCAAGGTTCATAAGCTTCTTCGTGCCGCAGTGGAAATAATTCCGTTCCAGCTTTATGCTTACTATGTTGCGGAATATAAAGGCCTTGATATTGATAAACCGAGAAACCTTGCAAAATCCGTAACGGTTGAATAATCAAAAACCCCGTGGAAAACCACGGGGTTTTTACTTTTAAGAATAAAGCCGCAAGGGTTTCCTTGCGGCTTTTTAATTTTGTTTGCTTACGGCTTCGGTTTACCGCAGTTCTGGCAGAAGTTGCCGGTGTTTTCCGCACCGCACTCGCATACCCAACCGGTATTTTTCGGTTTGCCGCAGTTTTGGCAGAACTTGCCGGTATTCTCGGTTCCGCATTCGCATATCCAACCGCCTTCAGTCGGGGCTTTTGGCTGGTTTGCACCCATAGCATAAAGATTTTGGGTGTTCATACCGCCGGCGGCATTCATAGCCATGCCCATTCCCATAAAGCCGGTCATAGCGCCGTTTTGGTTTTCCGCCGCGGCACGCATAGCATCCGCCTGAGCGCCGGTAAGGGTTGCCGCCGCCATGGTGGGATCGCGAAGAATTGCGGCACGCTGAGCATTTTTGATAAGCTCCTGATCCTCTTCGGGAAGGGTTACACTGCCAAGCGCTACCGATACAACCTCAAGACCTCTGAGGTTCTTCCATTTTTCGCTGAGCGCCGAGTTCATGGCGTTTTCAAGATCGGTGTTGTGTTTAATAATCTGATTGGGGCGAAGTCCCAAATCGGAAAGCTTGCCGAATGCCGGCTGCAAAGCGCTTATGAATTCGGTTTTAAGCTGGGTATCGAGTTCTTCGCGGGTATAACTTTCCGCCACATTGCCGCAAACATTTGTATAGAACAAAATCGGGTCGGCAATTTTATAAGAATAAACACCCGAAGCGCGAACCGAAACATCAATATCAAGATTAAGATTTTTATCAACAACGCGGAAGGGGATGGGGTTTGGCGTTCCGAACTTGTTGTCGATGAGCTCTTTTGTGTTGAAGTAGTAAACGCGCTGATCCTTTGCGGTATCGCCGCCGAAGGTGAAACGCTTGCCAAGTGTTTTAAAGGTTTCTTTAATGCTTGTGCTGAGTTTACCTGTAAATAAGCTCGGTTCGGTTGATGTATCATAGGTGAACTGACCGGGCTCGGCGCAGATTTCCACAACCTTGCCCTGTTCAACAATAATCATACACTGGCCGTCTGCAACGGCAATACCCGAGCCGTTTGAAATAATATTATCGTTACCTTTGGTATTGGAAGAACGACCGGAAACCCGCTTTTCGCCCTTTATCATAAGGGTTTCCTTATCGAGTGAGTCGCAATAGAAAAATTCTTTCCACTGATCGGCGAGTGTTCCGCCGAGCGCACCTGCTGCTGCTTTAATAAGTCCCATAATTATTTCTCCTTTTTAATTAAAAATCTCTGCCGCCGCTTGAAAAACTTCCGCCCGAAGAAGCAGATCCGCTGCTAAAGGAAGATCCGCCCGAGCGGTCGTCATCTTGCGGTTTCGCGACCTTTGTAACCGTTGTGTATTGATAGTCAACCGATTTATCTCTCAGATTAAAACTGCCGTCTACAAGATAATTCCTCGCGTCAACCGGTTGCACAACACGCATTTTTTTCCTAAGTGAATGAAGCCTTATGCCCGATGGAATACTGCCTACAAGCAAAGCGGCCAGAACGCAAAGAATTATTTTAATAATCTTTTGCCTTGCCCTTTTTTGCATCAGATTATCCACAAAATCAACATGCTTTAAAAAGGCGCTGTAATAATTGCCGCTTCTGATATCCGCGTCTACCGTTTCATCAATATCATAGCAAACATCGGCATCAAATATTTTTTCGCATCCGTTTATGGATGTTGTCCGCCATCCGCGGTTGCCCTCTTCAAGGCTTAGATAGAACACAACGGCATCATAATTATCGCCTGTGCCGTAGCCGTTATAATAAAGGAAATCCGCCGAATAAACCTCTTTTGATAATCCGTAGTTGTTTATATCGGTAAAGATAACATAGCCAAAGCCGTATTTATCAACTATTTTCTGCACCTTTTTTGATAGGTCTTTTTCCTCTGCATCGGTCAGACAATCGGCATCATCAACAACGCGCGGCAGATTTTCGCCGTGGAAGTTTTCAAAATTATTTATATCATCCGGGTACCAATAAGGTTCTGCCGAAACAATAAGGGATGAAACCGATATGATAAGAATAAAGCTAAATATAAAACAAATCAGTCTTTTCATCTCGCCGCCCCCTTACTTTAAAAACAGGTAGGCTATTGCCGCAACGGGCGCCGCGATAAGAAGCGCGAGCCGCAGGAAATAAAACCACGATTTGCCTTTGCTTATCGGCAGTTCGCCGACAACCTTGCCTGTTTGTCCGTTTACCGCGATGCGGTAGTTTTTGCCCTTATAACTCATATTTAAAAGATAAACGGGTAGTAGCGCATATTTAACCGATGAGTCTTTAAGTTGTATAGAACTGCCGAGCTTTGTAAGGGTATCAAACCCCTCATCGGCGCTATCTCTTAAAACATCTTCGGCGCTGTTTTGCATACGGGAGGATGCACGGGGCAGGCTTTCATCCGGGTCGGTATCAAACCTATCCGCCAAAAAGCCCGAAAGATAAGCATCACTGAATTTTTTAAGACGGCTGTAATCAAAAGGCTCAAGCGCGTCCATCAGGTCATCATCCATCTTGACACTGCCGTCCACCGGTATTTTTTCAAACCGCATTTCACCATCAACATAAACAAGATAGTGGCGGGTTTCGGTGTAATCATAGCGGCTATCCGAATAGTGGCGCACATGGGTGCCCTCAAATTTCATCTTGCCGTCAATACCGCTGTCAAAAAGCCAGAAGGGGACATATATGCCCTTTATCTTGCTAAGCTTATGGGAGGACATAAAGTCCCGCGGCAAAAGTTTTTTATCCTTAAAGTGCAAAAGCACCGCTTCTACAGCCTGCTTTTCATCAAGCTCAAAGGGGATGATTGCGTTTGGCTTAAGCCCTGAACTTAATCGGTCGGACAATACAACAACATTATCGCAATAAGGGCAATTTGTTGCGGCGGTGGTCTTTTCGCATTCGATTTCGGCGCCGCAGGATTTACAGATATAAACCGCGGTGTTGTTAAAACGCTCTTTCTCCGCCTCAAAATTCTTTTTATAATCGCCCCAGCTGAATTCCCCTTGGGTATAGTCTTCGCTTTCTGCCCTTTCAAGGGCGGCAACCTCGTATTCGTTGCCGCAGTTTGAACAGGTCAAATTTTCACTGCCCGGAACAAACACAATCGGCGAGCCGCAGCTTGGGCATTTAAAAGATTTCGGTTGTTCGCTCATAATATTCACCCCTAAAAAATCAGAGCTTTAAAAGATCATCCATATTATATAGTCCCGGTTTGCAGTTTACAATAAATTCCGCCGCTTTAAGGGCGCCTACCGCGAAAACAGAACGGGACTCGGCATTATGAGAAAGGGTTATAACCTCGCCCTCGCCCGCAAAAAGGACATCGTGCTCGCCGACTATTGAGCCGCCGCGAATGGAATGAATGCCGATTTCCGTCTTTTCGCGCTTTGCGCGTTTTGAGTGGCGGTCAAATTCATAATGCAGGGTGTTATCCGCCGCTTCGTTTACCGCTTCGGCAAGCATAAGCGCGGTGCCCGATGGAGCATCAACCTTGTTGTGGTGGTGCTTTTCAATGATTTCAATATCAAAGCCGTAAAGCATTTTTGTCGCGCGTTTTGCAAGCGCGCAAAGAACATTCACGCCAAGCGAAAAATTAGCGGTTTTAAAAATCGGAATTTCCCTCGCCGCCAGTTTTATATCATCAAGTTGCTTTTCCGAAAAGCCCGTTGTCGCGATAACGGCGGGGCATTTGTTTTTAAGGCAGTAGGCAAGCAAGTTTTCAAGGTTTGAAACATTTGAAAAGTCTATTACCACATCCGCTGTTTCCTTAACAGATGAAAAATCTTTGTAAACAGGGAAATCGGCAGGCGTGGGCTTTGAGTCAACCCCTGCTACAACCTCGCAGTTTTCCATATTTTGTGCCGCGGCATAAACATTTTTACCCATAGCGCCGCCCGCACCGGAAAGCAGTATTTTTAACATCCGAGAATACCTCTTTTTAAAAAATTATAGTTTAAAGCCGTTTTCGATAAGCTTTTCTTTAAGTATGGCGCGTTTTGCTTCGCTCATCTCTACAAGAGGCAAGCGGCAGGGGCCCGCTTCCATACCAAGCATATTCATCGCTTCCTTTACCGGGATGGGGTTAACATCCGAGAAAAGGGCGTTTATAAGACCTGTAAACTTAATCTGCATTTCGGTGGCTTTTTGCTTATCGCCGTGCAGATATTCATAACACATATTGTGGGTTTCTTCCGGCATTATGTTTGAAAGCACCGAAATTACACCCTTGCCGCCGAGCGACATAATCGGCACAACCTGGTCATCGTTGCCCGAAATAAAGTCAAGCTTATCGCGGCAAAGATAAATAGACCTCGCAATCGCCGAAAGGTCGCCGTTTGCCTCTTTTACGGCAACAATATTTTCATTTTCCGCAATAGCGGCATAGGTTTCGGGGGCAATGCCGACACCTGTACGGGACGGAACATTATATACAATAATCGGTTTTGTAACACGATCGGCTATGTATTTATAATGAGAAACAAGTCCGCTTTGAGATGTTTTGTTGTAATATGGTGTTACCATCAAAAAAGCATCGGCGCCAACCGCCGCCGCATCAGCACAAAGCTCAACCGAATAAACGGTATCGTTACTTCCCGTTCCCGCGATAATGGGAACGCGGTTTGCCGCCGCTTTTACGGCAACCTCGATAACCTTAACATGCTCATCATAACGAAGGGTGGATTTTTCGCCCGTTGTTCCGCAGATAACAAGCGCATCTATTTTGCCCTTTATCTGCTCATCAACAAGGCTTTCAAGTCTTGTGAAATTTACACTTCCGTCTTTGTTCATGGGGGTGATAAGCGCAGTAGCGGCACCCTCAAAAATTTTCTTTTTCACAAAAAACAACCCCTTTAATATTTAATAAAAGATAAGTTTATCTTTCAAAATAGCCTTTTGCACAAAGCAGTTCCGCAAGAAGAACCGCGCCGCCTGCCGCACCGCGAAGGGTGTTATGAGCAAGGCAAACAAATTTATAGTCATACTGGGTATCTTCACGCAGTCTGCCGATGGTAACCGCCATACCGCCCTCTAAATCGCGGCAAAGCTTAACCTGGGGCATATCATCCTCTTCATAGTAGTTAAGATACTGTTTGGGCGCGTGGGGGAGACCAAGCTCCTGCGGAACACCGCGGTAATTTTTCCAGATTTCTTTGATTTCTTCCTTGGTGGGCTTTTTATCAAACTCAACAAAAACCGCCGCAAGGTGACCATCGGTCACGGGAACGCGAATGCACTGCGCGGTAAACTGCGGCTTTTCGGCAAGGACAATTTTGCCGTTTTCAACCTTACCGAGAATTTTAAGCGGCTCTTTCTCGCTCTTTTCTTCCTCGCCGCCGATAAAGGGGATAACATTATCTATCATTTCGGGCCATCTTTCAAAGGTTTTGCCGGCACCCGAAATTGCCTGATAGGTGCAAACAAGAACACGGTTTACACCAAACTTATCGTTAAGCACCTTGATAGAGGGCAGGTAGCCCTGAATAGAGCAGTTAGATTTAACCGCGATAAAGCCGCGTTTTGTCCCAAGGCGTTTTTTCTGCGCTTCTATAACCTCGAGATGTTCGGGGTTTATTTCGGGAATAATCATCGGAACATCTTCTGTAAAGCGATGAGCCGAGTTGTTTGAAACAACAGGACATTCAAGGCGGGCATATTTTTCTTCGAGCGCCTTTATCTCATCCTTTTTCATATTAACCGCGCAGAATACAAAATCCACCTTTGAAACTATTTCTTCAATATCCGCCTCGGCATCCAAAACAACCATATCCTTTATATTTTCGGGCATAGCGTCTTTCATAGCCCAGCGGCTGCCGATGGCTTCTTTATAGGTTTTGCCTGCACTTCTGCCGCTTGCGGCGAGAACGGTTATATTAAACCACGGATGGTCGTGAAGCAGCAGCGTAAAACGCTGGCCTACCATACCCGTAGCGCCTATAATTCCAACATTGTATTTTTTCATTTTGGGTCCTCCCTTTAAATTAACTGTTGAATAAATCAGCAATTTAAATTATAATATCTTTATTATAAATTATATAGTTTTAAAATCAATTTGTCAATTACAGAAAGCAAGGTTTGTAATCTCAATGAAAAAGAGCGATTTTTATTATGATTTGCCCGAAAGTCTTATAGCGCAGACGCCTGCTGAAAAAAGGGATGAATCAAGGCTTTTGGTGCTGTCAAAGACAAGCGGCAAAACCGAAGACCGCGTGTTTTATAATATTCTCGATTACCTAAAACCGGGCGACTGCCTTGTGCTTAACAACACCCGCGTTTTACCCGCCCGCCTTTACGGCAAGGCGGAGGACACCGGCGCGGTGGTTGAATTTGTATTGCTTAAACAAAAAGAGCTTCTTTTGTGGGAGGCTCTGGCAGGCCCCGGCAAAAAGGCGAAACCGGGCAGAAAGTTCATTTTTTCGGATGAGCTTAGCGCCACTGTAGATGAGGTTTTGCCCGATGGCAACCGCATTTTAAAATTTGAATGCAAGGGCGAGTTTTTTGCCACTCTTGACAAGGTGGGTCAAATGCCTTTGCCGCCTTATATCAAGCAAAAAATTGATGATAAAGAGCGCTATCAAACGGTTTATTCAAAAGAACTCGGCTCCGCCGCGGCACCTACTGCGGGTCTTCATTTTACAAAAGAACTGCTTAAAAAAGCAGAAGAGAAGGGTGTTAAAATCGCCTATGTTACCCTGCATATAGGGCTTGGAACTTTTCGCCCCGTTAAGACCGAGAATATAGAAGACCACCATATGCACACCGAGCATTATTATGTTCCGCGCGAGGCGGCTGAGATAATAAATGAAACCAAGAAAAGCGGCGGCAGGGTAATCTGTGTAGGCACCACCGCCTGCCGAACGGTTGAAAGCGTTGCCACGGAGTATGGCGA
>CAMPCO010000040.1 GCA_946646305.1 uncultured Clostridia bacterium
TTTAACTTAGTTTATAATTGAAAAAAACAAAAAGGAGTGGTGTTATGCGGGCGATAATGGAATCGGGCTTTTATGTTTTGTATCTCGTACTTATAATGTTTATAGGTCTTAAAATTCTTTTAAAGGGCGATAAAACAAAAGGGCTTTTCGGCGCGGCATGCATAGTGCTGGGCTTTGGCGATGCTTTCCACCTTATTCCGCGCGCGGTGGGGCTATTTAGCGGCACGCTTGACAATCCTTCTGCCACCCTTAATATGTGGCTTGGGGTAGGCAAGCTTATAACCAGCATTACAATGACCGCATTTTATCTGTTTTTATATCGATTTATTATGGCAAGAGCAGAGGCTAAAAGGGGAAGCGGCGGCGATTTTTTTGCAGGCCTTTTGGCGGTGGCTCGGTTTGTTCTTTGCGCTATGCCGCAAAACGGATGGGCGGAGAACAGGCAGTCGGTTTTATGGGGAACCTGGCGCAATATTCCTTTTGTAATACTCGGCATTTTTGTAATAATTCTCGCCTTTAAATACCTTAAAGGCATAAAGCATTTCAAATTTTTGTGGCTTGCGATAATTCTTTCTTTTGCCTTTTATATTCCCGTTGTTCTCTTTGCGGGCAAGTATCCGATTGTGGGGATGCTTATGCTGCCGAAAACAATCTGCTATTTGTGGATAGGCTTTATGGGGTATAAAGATTTAAAAGCAAAATAACAGTAAAAAGCACCCGAAAAGGGTGCTTTTTTAATTTGCCTTGACAAATATTTTAAAAGTATTTATAATAGTTAGCAGAGGGTAACCAAAATATAATATTTTGGTTTATTTTTTAAAGATTTGGTTAGCGGCGGCTAACCTGAAACAGGCATAACGGAGGTAATATAAAATGCCGATTGTAGAATTTAAAGGTGTATCAAAAATATATTCAAGCGGGGAGCACGAGCTCAGGGCGCTTGACTCGGTCGATATGACCCTTGACGAGGGCAAAATGGTGGTAATTTTAGGCCCATCGGGCGCGGGGAAGAGCACACTGCTTAACCTGCTTGGCGGGCTTGATAACCCGAGCGAGGGCAAAATCACCGTTTGCGGAAAAGATATTTCAAAACTTAACGACAACGAGCTTGCAGAGTACCGCGCCGAAACGGTCGGCTTTGTTTTCCAGTTTTATAACCTTATACCTACACTTACCGTTTATGAAAATGTTAAGCTTGTATCGGAGATTTCAAAGGATGCGCTTGACGCAAAGGAGATAATTGACAAGGTGGGGCTTATTGACCACTTAAAGAATTTCCCGAGCGAGCTTTCGGGCGGCGAGCAGCAGCGCATTTCCATAGCGCGCGCTATTGCCAAAAACCCGAAGATACTGCTTTGCGATGAGCCGACAGGCGCGCTTGATTCCGAAACGGGCGTTATGGTTTTAAAACTGCTTTTGCAGATGGCAAAGGACTACGGCAAGACCATAGTTATAGTAACCCATAATCAGAATATCGCCAAAATCGCCGATGTTGTGATAAGGGTTAAAAACGGAAAAATCCGCTCGGTTGAAGAGCAGGAAAACCCATTAAGTGCTGACGAGGTGGAATGGTAATGCTTTTTCGTAAACTTATCCGCACCGCGTGGAGCTACAAAGCGCAGTTTATTTCCATGATACTTATGATTACCCTTGGAATGGGTATGTTTTTAGGCTTTAATATGGAATGGCGCACTATTGAATACGATACAGGGAAGTTTTTTGAGAGTACAAACTATGCCGATTTCCGCCTTTATTCAAAGGATGGGTTTACTTCAAGCGAGCTTGAAGCCATTAAAGATATAAAGGGTGTTGAAAAGGCGACAAGATTTTTATCGGTAAACCTTGATTTAAAGGGCGAAAAGAACAAAGCGGTAGCGCTTGATGTAAGCGAAAATTATACCGTTTCCACCTTTGTTGCAACAAGTGGCAGTGATTATGATGAAAAAAAGCAGGGCTTTTGGCTATCGGATAAATTCGCCGCGGCAAATAAATTTAAAATAGGGGATACGCTTACCCTCACTTTTAAGGGCGAAGAAATAAGCGGCGAGATTTTGGGACTTGTAAAATCGGGCGAGCATATGATTTGCCTTGCCGATACAAACCAGCTTATGCCCGACTATAATTCCTTCGGCTTTGCCTATACGACACCTGCAAAGCTTGAAAGCATAGTAAAAGAAACGACTGAAAAAGAGATAAAAACAGAGCTTAAAGAAAAGGGTATGCCGGATGAGATGATAGAAAAATCAATCGGCAGCATACTGACAAAAGAAGCGGTAGAAAAGGCAAAAGACAGCCTTTTTGTTCAGATAAACCTTTGCTCCGATCTTTCAAAGGAAGATTTGGAAGAGGCAGTAAAAGGAAAACTCGGCAAAACCATAATGGTAACCTCAAAAGATGAGCATGTGGTTTATAAGGAAGCCATGGGCGAAGCCGAAGAGGGCAAGACCATGGGCTCTATACTGCCTGTTTTATTCCTTGCGATTGCAATACTCACAATGGTTACAACAATGCACCGCATAGCAACAAAGGAAAAATTGCAGATAGGCACCCTTAAAGCCCTCGGCTTTAAAAACCGCCGAATACTCATCCACTATACATCCTATGGGCTTTTAATAGGCATTCTCGGCACGGCGCTCGGCTCTGTTTTGGGACTTTTTGTCTGCAAACTTATTATGAGCGAAGACGGGATGATGGGAACATATTTTGATATGCCCGATTGGACCGCGGCGGTGCCTGCGTTCTGCTATCCTGTTATGATAGGAACAATAATCTTTTTAACCCTTATAAGCTTTCTTTCTGTCAAGCGCCAGCTTATGGGAACGGCGGCGGAAACGCTGAGACCTTATGTTCCGAAGAAAATGCGCAAGAGCATAATCGAAAAAATAAAGGGCTTTAATAAGCTCGGCTTTGGCACAAAATGGAATGTTCGCGATCTTTCCCGCCATAAAAGCCGTTCTGCCATGACACTTATAGGCATTATAGGTTGTATGATTTTGATGGTCGGCGGCCTTGGTATGCGCGATACAATGGCGGGCTTTTTAGACCTGCTTGATAATGACATTTCCGCTTATACCACCAAGGTCAACCTCAATGAAGGCGCCGATTTATCCGAGTCCTTAAAACTTGCAAAGGAAATCGGCGGCGATTATGAAAGCCTTTCGGGAATCAGCTTCGGCGGCGACACCGTAACCCTTGATATAGTTAAAAACGATAACAACCTTTATAATATTATAGATAAGGATAATAACCGTATAAATCTAAGTGATGAGGGTGTTTACCTCTGTCTCAGGCTCCAAGATAAGGCGAGTATCGGGGATACGATTGAATTTTCGCCCTATGGCTCAACCAAGACCTACAAAGCAAAGGTCATAGGCTATAACCGTTCTATTATGACCGAGAGTATCACCATGACCGAAACTTTAGCAAAAAAGCTCGGCATTAAGTACAGCATCACATCTATTTACACCAAAACGGCGACCGATAAAATTCCCACCTCTTCGATTATCAGCGGAAAGCAGAACAAAGCCCAGCTTATGGAAACCTTTACAAGCTTTGTTGAAATAATGGATACAATGGTATTTGTTTTGGTTATTGCCGCTATAATTCTCGGCATTGTGGTTTTGTATAACCTTGGTATAATGAGTTATGTTGAGCGCTACCGCGAGCTTGCAACTCTAAAAGTTTTGGGCTTTAAAAACCGCGATATAGGAAAACTGCTTATTTCTCAAAATATATGGCTTACCGTTATCGGTGTTCTTGTAGGTCTGCCCGCGGGTGTCGGCGTTTTAAAATGGCTTATAGTAGCCCTCGCTTCCGAATATGAACTTAAACTGATGTTAGGGCCGCTTACTTATTTTGTATCAATCTTACTGACCTTCGGTGTTTCACTTCTTGTGGGACTGATGGTCGCAAGGAAAAACAAAAAGATTGATATGGTAGAAGCGCTTAAAATAGCGGAATAATAAAAAAGAGTCGGCATATCGCCGACTCTTTCTTTTATATTACTCTTGAAAGTGGGATGTTGTAAAGCTCTTTCCAGGGCCTTATCTTTTCATAAGCGCTTGATACCGCCAAAACATCCTTATCGCAAAAGCGTTTGCCTATTATCTGCATACCGATGGGCAGTCCGTTTTCCGATAACCCCGCGGGAACAGAAGCGGCGGGGGAGCCTGTAAAGTTTTGCATAAAGGTTTCGCAAAAGCCGATAAGCCGCTCGGTTTTAACCCCGTTAATATATTCAGGGCCTTTTGTATCGCCGTCATCGGTGTTTAGAACCGGCAGACAGGCGGTAGTGGGGGAGATGATTATATCAAAGTCTTTAAAAACATCTTCAAAAGCATCGAGAATATCGGTGCGAATAAGATTAAAGGCATAATAGTCCATAATGCCGCCCTTTTGTACTGCTTTGTTCCAATATATGAATTCATCAGGCAGCTCGCTGGCGTGATCTTTTAAAAGGTCAAAGCCGTTTTGCTTTTGAAGATTTAGTTCAATCGCCGTATCAACACTAATACTGCGGCACCACATCTCGGCAAGTTCTAACGCGGAGTGGTTTATTTTAAAGTCTATATGCTCTACTTCTGCGCCGGCGCTTTCAAGCGAAAATGCCGCTTTTTCCACCGCGGACGATACCTCGCTCTCAACGGGGAAAATACCGAAATCTGCCGTATAGCCTATTTTCATACCCTTTATATCTTTATTTAAAAAGGCGGTGTAATCGGTTATACCCGTATTAAGGCTTAAAGGGTCGCGGGGGTTTTGCTTTGCCATTAAGGAAAGCAGAATGGCGCTGTCTTCAACCGTTTTTGTAAGACCGCCGTTTGCGCAGTACGGGTGGCTTGCCGCCCAGGCATCGGGCCTTGAAACAGAAGGCACAGTTCCCACCGAGGGCTTAAAGCCGAACAGCGAACACCAGGCGGCGGGAATGCGGATAGAACCGCCGCCGTCCGACCCTTCGGCTATGGGAACAAGGCCATCGGCAACCGCCGCCGCGCTTCCGCCCGAAGAACCGCCCGAATTGTATTTTATATTAAAAGGTGTGGAGGTTGCGCCATATAAATGGTTATCACAAGTGCCGCGAAAGCCGAAAGCAGGGGCATTTGTTTTGCCTATGGCTATACCGCCCGCCGCCTCCATAGCAGTGGTAAAGGGCGAATTAAACGGGTCGCGTGCGATAAGAGCCGCCACGCCGCCATGGGAATTCTGCCACCCCGCTTTAGAAGGCAAAAAATCTTTAAGACCAAAGGGAACACCGGCAAAGGGACCGACATTTTCTCCCTTTAAAATTCTCTTTTCAAGCGCCTTTGCGCTTTTTATAGCCTCATCAAATTTTGTATAAACAAACGCGTTAATGCTTTTATTCCTTTTTTCAATTCTTTTTGCAAAGTATTCAGTGGTTTCCGTGGGGGAAAACTGCTTTTCGTTTACAAGTTTTCCAAGCTCTGCGGCAGAGTATAATTCTAACTTTTCCATTTGTTACCTTTCCAAAACACCGTTTGGGCAGTATTTTTCAAGATATTCCCGCCCGACATTGTTTTTCTTCCATCTGCGGCTGATATGGTATCCCAAGGGCGCAAATATTACTTCGCTTACAAGTTCTAACAAGGCGCAAACAACCGAACAGGTAACACACTGCAAAATACTCCAGCGAACGGGCAAAGCCCCCGGAATAAACGGGAAAACCCAAAAGGACAAAAAAACAAAAATAAAGTTATCAACTATTTGCGATAAAAAGGTGGAAATAAAAGACCTTTTTGCAAAAGCGCTTTTTGAATCGGGGTTTTCCTTTATCTTTTTTCCGATAAAAATATTTGTGTAGTTATTGCTGAGCGCCGAAATAACAAAAGCGATTGTGCTGGCAAGCAGTATTGACCACTGACCGCCAACATACATATCGAGGCTTTCTATTTTAAAAATATTGCTGATAATCAGGCAGACAAGGGTATAAATAATATTAACCCCGATTGCCAAAAATGACAGCATATTGGAGGCTTTTGCGCCAAAGTTTTTAACAAAAACATCCATAAGTAAAAAAGCAACCCACGAAACTAAAATCCCGGCGTTAAGCGCCAGCCACCATCGGTTAAAAAGACTGTATCTCGCGAGGAAGTTCATCAGAACTACCGATAGGGCAAATATAACCGTGGCATGCCACGGCACGGATTTTAAAAGGGTTGCAAACATTTCTATTCTTTTTTTCATAATTTTCTCCTTGGTTTTGTTTTGTATCGCGAAGGATTTAGAGGCCGAACTCCGCTATTTTGCAAAAGGTATTTTAGCATAGATGTTTTTAAAAATCAAGGTATTAAAATAATTATTGAAAAAGCAACCGATACAAATTATAATAATAAAGAAAAAAAGGGGGCAGGGAAATGGGTATAAATAAAAAAGAAATATGGAGAACAATTAAATTTACGCTTGTTTCTGTTTCGGCAGGTCTTATAGAGATAGGGTCGTTCACCGTTTTTAATGAGGTTTTCCACCTTAATTACTGGCTTGGTTATCTTATAGCGCTTGTTTTAAGCGTTCTTTGGAACTTTACCATAAACAGGCGCTATACCTTTCAAAGCGCATCGAATATTCCGAAAGCGATGTTGCTTGTTTTCCTTTATTATCTTGTCTTTACCCCGCTTAGTACATATTTAGAGCATTTTCTTACAGGGCTCGGTTGGAATGAATATCTTGTAACCGCTATCAATATGCTGCTTAATTTCGTAACCGAATTCCTTTATCAGCGTTTTGTGGTTTTCAGAAAAACCATTGATACAAACGAACTTGCAAACAAATAAAAAAACGACCCCAAAACGGGGTCATTTTTTATGCCCAGACGGTCTGTAAGCCGAGTTCTGTCGTGTACGATCATCTATCTTGGCAGATTGTCGCCAATCTGCTCCAGCCGCTTTTCGTGGCACACCGGGCAGGTGTATAGCCACAGTCAGCGTTGCTCCGAATAGGGTTTACAGACCCTTGAAGTCTCCTCCAAGCGTGGTGAGCTCTTACCTCGCCTTTCCACCCTTACCGAAAAAATCGGCGGTATATCTCTGTTGCACTCTCCCTAAGGTCACCCTCGGCAGCCGTTAGCTGCTATTCTGCCCTGCGGGGCTCGGACTTTCCTCACACAAAATGTGCGCGACCGTATAACCGACTGGGTATATGAATTGTATCATAAAATTCGCCTTGTGTCAAAATCATATTTTTTGAATAATATGGACTGTAAAAAATGATTTTGAGAGGTATATTATGCAAAAAAACTATAAAAAACTATTTTTGGCATCAAACGGGGCAGAGGGTTTTGTTTCATATTTTAAGGAAAGCTATAACCCGCGCGAGGGCTGGCGCGCCTTTATAATAAAGGGCGGCCCCGGTACGGGCAAATCAAGTATTATGAAAACTGTGGCAAAAAGCGCAAAAGCGGCAGGCTGTGACCCGGTGCTCGTTTTTTGCAGCAGCGACCCCGACTCGCTCGATGGTGTTATAATAAATGAAAAAAAGGCGATTATTCTTGACGGCACCGCGCCGCATATTGTAGAGCCTACTCTTTACGGCGCTTGTGAAATAACAGTTAACCCGGGCGATTATCTCGATATAGAAACTCTAAGAGAAAACTTTGCCGAAATAAGAGAGAAAACCGATGAAAACAAATTTTATCATCTGGCGGCATCCCGTTATTTGTCTGCGGCAGGACAGGTGAAAAAGGATAATTTAAGACTATCCTACAGCGCTCTTGATGTGCTGAAAGCACAAAAATATGCAACATATCTAGCGCAGAAATATTTTGTAAAAAAAGAAAAAGCCCCGGGGACTTCGTTTAATTGCTTTTTAAATGCCGTAACATCAAAAGGCGTTGTAGACTATGGCGATACGATTGACCTTTGGTGCGAAAAAAAGGTTGTAATAGAAGATAAATATCTTGCGGCAACAGGTGAAATTATGCGAATAATAAAGGCAAAAGCACAAAGCGCGGGGTATGATGTTGTATCCTTAAACGATCCGCTTTATCCAGATGTTTGCCGCCATGTAATTATACCGGAACTTTCTCTCGGCTTTTTCACGGAAAGCAGGGAATTAAAATTTGAAACCGATGCCCGCAGAATACACGCAAGAAGATTTTATGATACGCACGCTTTAAGCGGCATAAAAAACAGAATGCGTTTTAACAATAAGGTTTATGATGAACTGATAAAATGCGCCTCATTAAATCTGAAAAAGGCTAAACAAATTCACGATATAATTGAAGAGTATTATATCGAAGCTATGGATTTCAGCGGTGCCAAGGTGATTACAGAAAAATTATTAAAAGCAATTTTTGATAAGAATTTCAAATAAACAGTTGCTTTATTTTTTATATGTGTTATAATATTTTTGTTAATTAAAATGGGTTCATATGGGACTTTAGTCTTTGTGAACTGTTCGAACTGGAGGACAAAAAAATGGAAGAACTAAATGCAATTTCTTTGGGAATTGCGGGAAACGGCAAAGTTTATCGCAACCTTTCTGTGCCGGCTCTCGTAGAAAAGGCGCTTGCCCGCGGTGAAGGTCGCCTCTCAGATACAGGCGCATTGGTAGTGGAAACCGGAAAATATACCGGTCGCAGCCCTGATGATAAGTTTATTGTTGATACTAAAGAGGTTCACGATGAAATCGCCTGGGGCAAGGTAAATGTTCCGATTGAGGAAGAAAAATTCAATTCAATAAAAGCAAAAATGCTGGCTTATTTGCAGAATAGAGAACTCTTCGTATTCGATGGTTTTGCAGGTGCAGACCCGAAATACAGACAGAGCTTCCGTATTATAAACGAACTCGCAAGCCAGAATTTGTTTATACATCAGCTTCTCATCCGCCCCACCGCGGAAGAACTTGAAACCTATGCTCCCGATTATACCGTAATCGCGGCTCCCGGTTTTAAATGCATCCCCGAAATTGACGGTGTACATAGCGAAGCCGCTATCATCATCAACTATACCACACGCGAGGTTTTGATTGCAGGCAGTGGTTATTCGGGCGAAATTAAGAAGAGCGTTTTCTCGGTTATGAACTATGTTCTTCCGAAAAAAGGTATTCTTTCAATGCACTGCTCCGCTAATATCGGCGATGATGGCGTAAGCGCTATCTTCTTCGGCCTTTCGGGCACCGGTAAAACCACCCTTTCGGCTGACCCGGCAAGAAATCTTATCGGCGATGATGAGCACGGCTGGTCACCGGATGGCGTATTCAATATCGAGGGCGGCTGCTATGCTAAATGTATCGGCCTTAAACGCGAGAACGAGCCTGAAATATTTGATGCTATCAAATTCGGCACTTTGCTTGAAAATGTTATAGTTGATAAAGACGGCAAGCCCGATTATGAGGACGGCTCTCTTACCGAAAACACCCGTGCGGGTTACCCGATCAACTATATCAATAATGCTCAGATCCCCGGTGTAGGCGGCAAACCGAACACAATCGTTTTCCTTACCGCCGATGCTTTCGGCGTTTTGCCTCCTATTTCTAAGCTTGATGAAAATATGGCTATGTATCATTTCGTATCCGGCTATACAAGTAAGCTTGCAGGAACAGAACGCGGCATCACCACCCCGGTTACCACATTCTCAACCCTTTTCGGCGAGCCTTTCTTCCCGCTTAAACCCTCGGTTTATGCAGAAATGCTCGGTGAAAAGCTTAAAGAAACCGGCGCAAATGTATTCCTTGTAAACACCGGTTGGTGCGGCGGCGCGGCAGGAACCGTTCCGCGTATGAAACTTAAATATACCCGCGCTATGGTATCCGCGGCTTTGGCAGGCAAACTCAATGATGTAGAATATGATCTTGATCCTATCTTCAATGTTTATATTCCGAAAACCTGCCCCGATGTTCCCGCTGATATTCTTGATCCTCGCTCTATGTGGAAGGATAAGGCCGAGTATGAAAAATCTGCTAAGGCTTTGGCGGCTGAATTTAAGGCTAATTTCCAGAAGAAATATCCCGATATGCCCGAAGCAATAGTAAAAGCAGGTCCTAAGGGCTGATAAAAATTTTTAGTCCACCCGATTTCGGGTGGACTTTTTTATTACTTCTTTCCGTTTTCCCAGGCGGCAAGCAGAAGCTTTTCGGTATATTCAAATGTGGCGCGGCTTTCAAGATAATCGATTATTCCGTCTGCGGCAATGGCGGAGAAGCCATCGGGGAAAGCGGGGCTTACCGATAAAATCACCGACCGATTTTCAATAAGGCTTTTTGCTATCATTCGTTTTATCCCGCTTTGGTTGTTATTATCGCTTTTATATGGAAAAATGGAAGCCTTGTTTTTAAGATAATTCTCTCCGTTTTCAAAAAGCCATATAAGAAAACTGTTTGCCGCCGATAGATTTTCGGCGGAAATGTTCTTGTTTACCGCGAAAAAATAATCTTCACTAATCGGGAAAGAAGCGGAGCTTTCGCCGTCTATTCCTAAAGCCAAGGGGCAAAGGCTTAAATCATCCTCTATATCAAGGGCTTTACTGCCTGAGTTAAAAACTGTAAACGCCGCCTCGCCGCTTTTAACCATATTTACAGCCTCTGCCGTGCTTTCTGTGATAATAACATTGTCTTTTGCAATATCTAAAAGGTCTTT
>CAMPCO010000041.1 GCA_946646305.1 uncultured Clostridia bacterium
TTTTTGGAGCGGACAACGGGAATCGAACCCGCATGGCCAGCTTGGGAAGCTGGGGTTTTGCCATTAAACTATGTCCGCTGATATTCTGTTTTTCTTTTTATTTTCTTATTTCCTTAAAAAATCTATCAAGCAGCCTTTTGCATTTATCTTCTTTAATGCCGGCATAAATAACGGGCGGTTTTTCACCTGTTTTTGATAAATCTATTCGGCTTTCGGCGGCGCCTTTTTGAAGATCGTATGCGCCGAAAACCAACTCCGATATACGGGAATTAAGTATCGCCCCCATACACATCATACAGGGTTCAAGGGTAACATAAATGGTGCATCCGTCAAGCCGCCAATCGCCCAAAACCTCGTTTGCTATTCTTATGGCTTCACATTCCGCGTGGGAAAGGGTGCTTTTTTTGCTCTCGCGCATATTATGAGCGCGGGCAATAACCTGACCATCTTTAACAATTATGGCGCCAACCGGCATTTCGCCCGCATCAAAAGCTTTTTTTGCTTCTAAAAGCGCCATTTCCATAAATGCGGCTTTAATACTGCAACCCACCTTTTATATAAAGAAAAATCTGATTGAGTTTATCATCTCTAACACTATAAAAATTATCACTGCGGGGGATGATACAAACCATTTTATCTTTTGTTTTTCGCCTGTTTCCGACAGAGCCTTGTTTAGTTTCAGTCCGTCTTTTTTATCTATTATTCTTATTGCCGCAAATGAAAGCGCCAGGCAAAGAGCAAGATAAATTAAATAACAAACATTTACCGTGGTTGAATTTACTGTTTCGCCGAGATAATTTAAGAGAACCGAAATAAAATTATTTATAAAATGAATTAGAATACATAACAAAAGCGAGCCTGTTTTTATACGGATAAACCCGAGGATAAGTCCTATAAGGAAAGCAAACGGAATTTGAATAAAATTGCCGTGCAAAAGACCGAATACCGCCGCCGATATTACTATCGCAAAGCCCTCGCCCATAGGTTTTAAAATGCCTATGAGTATACCGCGACAACCAAATTCCTCTACCATAGCGGGAACTACAGCGGAAGCAATGGTAAAAATCAAAAAGCCGATAACACCCTTTGGCAGTTCATCCGCGGGAACATTATAATCAAACCCGAGCGCTTCAAAAATACTCGAAGCATAGCCGAGGGCTAAATTTGCAAAGGCGCAAAACGATACACCGGCAATAAGATAGGGCAAAAATGTGCCCTTTTTTATTTTGCCGAAAGGCACCGCCGCCGATATTTTTAAACGCATTATTCCTGCCGCTATTAAAAACGGCACAAAAAAGCAAAATACCGAAAAAAGCACCTGCACAAATTGCGAAAAGCCCGCGTTTGTAACCGTGGCTCTAACGCTTTCCTCCGCGATACCGAAAAGCCGCGCTATTCTTACAGCGGCATAATACCATAATTGGCTTACCGCCGCCACTATTATACCGGCAATACCTATGGCATTACCCGCGCGGCGGATAAATCTTTTTTCATCCGCCGTGCGTAAATTTTCACTTTGATAGGCAAATCTTTCACCATCAAAATTTTGCGTCATTTTTATCTTCCTTTAAAAATATTGCCGCAGAAAATTATTCCTCGTTACCAACATCACCCGCGTCGGCTTCTGCCTCTTCGGGGGTATCGGTTACCTCTTGTTCATCATGCTCTGCCTTGGCAACAGACAAAATCTTTTCGCCCTCGGCAACACGCATTACGCGAACACCCTTTGCCGGACGGGCAAATTCTGAAATATCGCCGGCAAATATCCTTATTATTATGCCGTTTGAAGCTATCATTATGATATCTTCATTTTCTTCTACCGGCAATACCGCGGCAACATCGCCGTATTTAGCAGTGCGATAGTTGGTAAGACCCTTACCGCCGCGAGACTGCAAACGATAGTTGCTTATATGGCTTATTCTGCCGTAACCCGTTTCGGTAACGGTGAGAATTCTGGTATCATCCTTACAAAGCGCCATATCGACAACAATATCATCATCTTTAATATCAATAGCGCGAACACCTCTTGCCGTTCTGCCCATAGAGCGAACCTGGTCTTCGTTAAACTTGATGGCTTTGCCCTTCTTGGTTGCAACAAGCAGGTTATCGTTACCATCGGTCATACGAACATGCGCCAGCTCATCGCCCTCATCAATGGAAATGGCGATAATACCGCTCTTTCTGGTGTTCTTAAATTCGGTAAGTCTGGTGCGCTTGATAACACCTTTTCTGGTTATCATACAAATATAACGCTCTTCCTCATCGGTGGGTGTTACGGGGATGATAACATTTATCTTTTCATCGGGCATAAGCGGGATAACATTTACAAGGCTCATACCCTTGGATGTTCTGCTGCCTTCGGGAATTTCGTATGCTTTAATTCTGTAAACACGACCGAAATTGCTGAAGAGCATTATTCTGTCATGCGAGGAGCAAACGAACATATTGGCAACATTATCTTCTTCGCGGGTGGTCATACCCGTAATACCTCTGCCGCCGCGATGCTGAACATTATATGTATCCGCGGCAAGGCGTTTTATGTAACCGTTCTCGGTTTTTGTGATAACACATTCTTCCTCGGGGATAAGGTCTTCAATATCAACCTCGCCGGCAACATCGCTTATCTCTGTTCTGCGGTCATCGGCATATTTATCACGAAGATTTAAAGCATCGGTTTTAACGATATCAAGTATCTTTTTATGGTCGCCGAGTATTTCATCGCATTCCTTAATAAAGGCGTGTTTTTCATCAAGTTCATCGATAATCTTTTGCTTTTCCATACCTGCCAGGCGGCCGAGCTGCATCTGAACAATAGCCGTTGTCTGCAGGTCGTCAAGCCCGAATCTATCGGTCAAAGCCTGCTTACTTTCGGGAATTGTTTTGCTGCTTCTGATGATGTTAATAACCTCATCAATAAAATCAAGCGCGATTTTAAGGCCCTCTAAAATATGGGCGCGTTCCGCCGCTTTGTTACGGTCGAAAATAGTACGGCGGCGAATGATATCGCACTGGAAGTCAATGCTGTTTTGCAGCATATCTTTAAGATTTAAAAGCTGAGGCTTGCCATCAACAATAGCAAGAAGAATTGCGCCGAATGTTGTTTGAAGCGATGTGTAAGAATATAGCTTGTTGAGAACAACCTGCGCGTTTGCATCGCGTTTTATGTCAACCACAATTCTGATGCCGCCGTCCCTCTTTGAGGAGTAGTCAACAACATCATCTATACCCTCGATTTTTTTATCGCTCGCAAGGTTATATATATGTTTTACAAGATCCTTTTTGCGAACTTTATAGGGCAATTCGGTTATAACTATACGGTACTTGCCGTTTGTTGTTTCCTCAATTTCCGCTTTGCCTCGAACAATTATCTTGCCCTTACCCGTAGCATAGGCGGCGCGAATACCGCTTCTGCCCATTATTATACCGCCGGTCGGAAAATCGGGACCTTTGATATAAGAACAAATCTCGCCGAGATCCGCATCCGGATTATCGATAAGGCAACACATAGCATCGATAACCTCGCCCAGGTTATGGGGCGGAATTTCGGTTGCCATACCAACGGCGATACCCGAAGAGCCGTTTACGAGCAGCTGCGGAAATCTTACCGGCAAAACCTCCGGCTCTTTCATACTGTCATCGAAGTTCGGCAGCATATTAACGGTATCCTTGCTTATATCATCAAGCATATGCAAGGAAAGTCTGTTCATTCTTGATTCGGTATACCTATATGCCGCGGCGGGATAGCCGTCTATATTACCGAAGTTTCCGTGGCCGTCAATAAGCGGATAGCGCAGAGAAAAGTCCTGCGCCATACGAACCATCGCATCATAAACCGAAGTGTCGCCATGGGGGTGGTAGTTACCAAGCACGGCGCCAACGGTTTTAGCGCATTTTACATAGGCTTTATCCGGTGTGTAACCGTTTTCATACATAGTATAAAGTATTCTGCGGTGAACAGGTTTAAGTCCGTCACGAACATCAGGAATAGCACGGCCTACGAGTACCGACATCGAGTACTGAAGCATACTCTGTTTTACCTCATCGGTAATCTCCACCGGCACGATATTCGTTTGCTCACTATCGGGCCAATATACGTTTTCTTGTTTAGCCATATTTTTTCTCCTTAAATATCCAAATCGGTAGCATAAATCGCGTTTTCTTCAATAAATTTCCTACGAGGCTCAACCTCTTCACCCATAAGGATAGTAAAGGTTTCGTCTGCGAGGGCGGCATCTGCCATTGTAACCCTGAGCATTGTGCGTGTTTCGGGGTCGAGGGTGGTTTCCCAAAGCTGTTCGGGGTTCATTTCACCAAGACCCTTATATCTTTGAACATCAGCGCCGCCGCCGAGTTTTTCAATATATTCCGCCTTTTCCTCATCGGTAAACGCATCATAGTGTTGCTTACCCTTTGATATTCTGTAAAGGGGCGGTTGTGCTAAATATATATGACCGGTTTCTATAAGTTTAGGCATATATCTGAAGAAAAATGTTAAAAGCAGTGTTCTGATATGGCTTCCGTCAACATCGGCATCCGCCATGATAACAATTTTATCGTAACGCAGTTTTTCAATATCAAAATGCTCTGCAATGCCTGTACCCAGCGCCACTATAACGGGGGTTAGTTTATCGTTGCCGTAAACCTTATCCTCTCTCGCCTTTTCAACATTCAGCATTTTACCCCAAAGAGGAAGTATTGCCTGG
Organism: uncultured Clostridia bacterium; assembly: GCA_946646305.1. Lineage (GTDB taxonomy): Bacteria > Bacillota > Clostridia > Oscillospirales > Acutalibacteraceae > UBA737. The sequence goes on from CAMPCO010000041.1 coordinate 4,704, forward strand.
TAGGTTGAGTTTCTACCCTCAACCGCGCTGCCGCCCGCAGAATCTCCCTCTACTATAAATATTTCGGTTTTGGTGGGGTCGTTTGAAATACAATCGGTAAGTTTTTCGGGCATTCTTGATTTTGTGCCCACGCCCGACTTATTTCTTTGCAAATCGCGGGCTTTTTGCGCCGCTTCGCGCGCATTGGAAGAAGCGATTGATTTATTTATGATAATATTTGCTTCATCGGGGTGCTCTTCCAAATACTGATAGAACTTATCGCCCATAAGAGAGCTTACAAGCGAGCTGATTGATGTATTACCGAGTTTTGCTTTAGTTTGAGATTCAAACTGCGCATCGGTAAGTTTTACGCTTATTACCGCGATAAGGCCTTCGTTAACATCTTCGCCCTTTAAGTTATTGTCGGCTTCCTTTAATTTTTTGAAAGCCCTGGCATATTTATTAACAACCCTTAAAAGGCTTGATTTAAAGCCCGATTCGTGGGTACCGCCATCAACGGTGTGAACTGTGTTTGCAAAGGAGACGATTTTTGAATCATAGCCTGTACACCAAAGGAACGCCATTTCCGCAACAGAATCGCCGTCCGAACCGGAAACATAAATAACCTCGTTATTAAGTTTTTCCTTTTTAGAGCCTTCAAGGATGTATTCAACATAGGATTTAATACCGCCCTCATAGCAGAGATCATCCTCGCCGCCGTTTACTATTGTTTCATCCTCGCGAAGGTCTTTAAGAACTATTCTGATACCGGCATTAAGGAATGCCTGTTCGCGAAGTCTTGTAAGCAGGGTGCTGTAATCATACTTAGTTGTATCGGTAAATATGGTGGGGTCGGGCTTAAAGGTTACTATGGTACCTGTTTTATCGGTATCGCCGACAATTTTAAGGTCTTCCTTTACGGCGCCGAGCTCATATCTTTGATGATAGATGTGCTTGCCGTCCATAACCTCAACTTCAAGCCAGCTTGAAAGCGCGTTAACAACCGAAGCGCCAACACCGTGCAAACCGCCGGACACCTTGTATCCGCTGCCGCCGAACTTACCGCCGGCATGAAGAACGGTGAAAACAACCGAAACGGTGGGAATACCCATTTTAGGATGGATACCAACCGGAATACCACGACCGTTATCGCTGACTCTTACAACGCCGTCATCCAAAAGCTCTACCGTTATTTTATCGCAATAACCCGCCAGCGCTTCATCGATGGAGTTGTCCACTATTTCATAAACCAAGTGGTGCAGTCCGCGTTCACCCGTTGAGCCTATGTACATGCCCGGGCGCTTTCTTACTGCTTCAAGCCCCTCTAATACCTGTATCGAATTTTCGTCATATTTTTCGGTTACAGGGGTGATTTTCTCCTCACTCATACTTTTATTTTTTCTCCTTTACAGAATATATAAATTATCTATTTACAGCGAATCGATATATCCGCTTCTTTTATGCAATGCTTTGCTTGAAAGGGTGGAAAGGTAAACCTTTTTGTTTTTTCTGCCGTTGGCTGTAACAACAAAAGATTTCGGCAGTTCAAAGCCTACTGTTACAACCTCGCCTTTCTTTTCGGCGCGGTTTAAAAACTGCCTTGTCCTTTTTGAAACGGTGGCATTATCAAGGTCAAATATTCCGATAACGCTATCGGTTTTTATCATTTTATTATTACCAAGATGTAAATACACTTAATTTACCTCTCCGTTTTTAATCTCGATTATCTTTCCGCTTTGAAGCCTTTCTATGCTTTTCGGGTCGCAACAGGTGATAAAAGACTGCCTGCCGCTTATATGGTTTAAAATATAGTTTTGCCTGGTTTCATCAAGCTCGCTCATAACATCATCTAAAAGGCAGATTGGGTATTCGCCTGTTTTTTCTTTTATAACCTCTGCGGAAGAGAGTTTTAAAGACAAAGCAACGCTTCTCTTTTGCCCTTGCGAACCGAAAGTTCTGGCATCAATTCCGTTAATTTTAATGGAAAGGTCATCCCTATGCGGCCCTATTGAGGTGGTTCCCGTAAAACTATCTTCCCGCCTGGCTTCCTTTAAAAGTTCTAAAAGGCTTTTTTCCTCATTTTTATTAAAATAACTTAATATTATATTTTCCCTGCCGCCTGAAAGACCGTTATAAATATCCAAAAGGCTTTTATTTAATGTTTCAACATAATTTTTGCGGTAATTTATGATTTTTTCCCCGCAGTTTGCTATCGCCTCTTCAAAAGAATCAAGCAAAATAGCGCTTGTGGAATCATATCTCAAATTTTTTATAATTTCGTTTCTTTGTTTTACCGCTCTTAAATAATCGCGCAAAACATCGATATACTGCGGAAAAATCTGACCGATATTTACATCTAAAAATCTGCGCCTTTTATCGGGCCCGTCACGCACAATACCGATATCATCGGGCGTAAAAATTACCGCATTGAACTTTCCGGCAAGTTTCTGTGGGGAAGAAAGGGCTTTTTCGTTAAAATAAGCCGTTTTTTTATCACCGAATTCTATTTTAGCCGAGTTTTTAACCCCGCCGAAAACAAAATCGCTTTTTATAACACCCTTATCGCTGCCGAACTTAATAAAGGTATTTTCATTTCCCATACGAAAACTTTTAGCGCCGGTAAAAAGCCAAAGTCCTTCCAAAATATTGGTTTTTCCCTGGGCATTTTCACCGCAAATAACATTCATATGCGAGCTGAAATCGGTAATATCAATATTTAAGTTACGAAAATTATTTGAATAAAAACTATTAACCAGCATTAACTTTTAATTTTTCGCCGCGAAATTCAATAATATCGCCGTTTCTTATCTTTTTTCCGCGCATTAAACAAACCTCGCCGTTTACCTTAACGCTTCCGTTTTGTATTTCGGCTTTGGCAATGCCGCCGCTTTCGCAAAGGGCGGAAAATTTAAGCAGGGCATCAAGCTTTATAAAATCGCCGCGAATTTCTATTTCTTTCATTATTATTTAATCCTCATAGGCATAATGATATATGTGAAATCAATATCATTTTCATTTTCGGGCAGTATCAAAACACCGGTATTCGGTCCGTTGAATTTAACTGTAACCTTTTCTGCATCGCAAGCGCGCATGGCTTCAAGCAGATATCTGCTGTTAAGACCTATTTCAAAAGGCTCGCCCTCTAATTTAAGTTCATATTTTTCATTTACTCTGCCTGCCGCGGTAGCGCAGGAAATATTAACAAAATCGCTTTCAAAGCCGCAACGAACAGGGGTGGTAAAGCTATCATTTATAAGCAATGATACGCGCTCGATGGCATCAATAAAATCACTACGGGAAATAACGGTTTTTTCTTTGCTTTCCTGCGGAATAATCTTTTCAAAGTTTACAAAATCACCGTCTAAAAGGCGGGAAATAAAGAGATAACCGTCAATATTAAAGGAAATAAGCCTTTTGCCTACTACAATTTCAATATTTTCGCATTTTTCATCAATTAGTTTTACAATTTCATTTACCGCTCTGCCGGAAACTACAAAATCCATATCATTTATGTTTTCGCATTTTTCTCTTCTGATTGCAAGGCGGAAACCATCAATGCCTACAAATTGCAAAATTCCGTTTTTAGCGGTTATATTAAGACCTGTTAAAATCGGTTTTGTTCCCTCTATTTGAGATACGGCAAAAAGGGTTCCTCTTACCATATCGGAAAAGGATGAAGCGGAAAGGGATATTTTTTCACCCTCGCTTACAATAGGCATTTCAGGATAATCGCTTGCCGCCATACCCATAATTTCAAACACGGTATCAAGACATCTTATAGTGCAGGTTAGTCTTTCATTTGTTTCAATAACTATATAATCGCCTTTAAGTTTTCTTACAATATCTGAAAGAATACGGGCATTTATTACAATATCGCCCTCTTCTTCACAAACGGCGGTTATTTCCTTTTTCATACCCATTTCAAGATTATATGCTATAAGGGTTACCTTTTCGCTTTCAGCCGAAATTAAAATACCTTCAAGCACCGGCATGGATGTTTTATTTCCTACAACTTTTTGTAAACGGGAAACCGCTTCATTTAAAAGACTGCGTTCAACTGTGATTTTCATAAGTCAAAAACCCTTTCTTTTTTTAAAAAAAATATAATATAAAATAACATTAATAGTATAGGCGGTGAAATGGTTAAAAAGTAAAATTTTGGTTTAATTTATGCCAAAATTTATTTTTAAACATTCGGTTGATAAAAAGTGGATAATTAGGATAAAAATTTAAAGCATTTAAAAATGTGGAAAAGTGAATGTTAATTAAGGTTAATTTATGTGGATAAGCTTATTCATTTTCGCTCTTTAAATTTTTAATAATATCATCAACAAGTTCTTTTTCATAAGGTCTTGTTTTTAGAAATTCTTCTATTTTATTTACATTATAAAGAACGGTTGTATGATCTTTTCCGAAGCTTTCGCCTATCGCTTTATAAGAAAGCTCGGTTGTTTCACGGGAGATATACATCGCAACCTGGCGGGCAAGCACCAGATTTGCGGTTTTTCTGTTAGATAAAATATCATTTTCGGAAACATTATATGTTCTTGCAACTTCCGAAATAATTTTTTCAACGCTTATCGGTTTATTATTTTCATCTTCAAGAACTTCTTTTATATATTCCTGAACAACCGCCTGTGTCGGCGCTTTGCCTTGAATATTTATATATGCTTTAAGCTTATTTACAACACCCTCGATAGGTCTTACATTTTTCTTTATATGCTCTGCTATATAATAAACAAGATTTTCATTCAAATTTATTTCTGCTTGTTCCGCTTTTTTGATTGTTATGGCAACACGGGTTTCAAAATCAGGCGGAGTAATATCAGCAAAAAGACCGGCGGAAAGACGGGAACGAATTCTGTCATCAAGAGATTTGATTTCTTTAAGCGGTCGGTCAAGAGTAACTATAATTTGCTTGTTTGATTGGTAAAGGGTGTTAAAAGTATTAAAAAACTCTTCCTGGGTTGATTCTTTGCCTGCGATAAAGTGAATATCGTCTATCAGCAAAACATCCGCCTTGCGGTATTTTTCGCGAAAATCTTCAAGCTTATTCATTCCTGCCTGACCTTTTTGCAAAGCATCTATAAGCTGGTTTGTATAAGATTCGCCGCGGGTATATTCAACCCTTTTATAAGGAAACTTTTTATTTATATAATTTTTAATGGCAAGCATCAAATGGGTTTTACCTGTACCCGATGGGCCGTAAATAATAAGAGGGTTGTAAACAATGCTGTCCTTTTCCGCAACGGCAAGACAAGCGGAAAAAGCAAATTTATTAGAAGGACCGACAATGAAATTATCAAAGGTGAAAAAATCTTCAAATGTAAGCCCTGCGCTTTTGTTTTCCGCCGCCTTTATTTCTTCCTCATGGTCTTTAACTACAAATTTAGGTGTTATATCAAGACCTGTAACCGCTTTTATTGAATCTTTGATTATATTCATATAAAGAGTTTCGAGAGTAAACTTTAAATACTCGGTCTCGCAGGATATAACAAATTCATCCTGATTTATTGATTCCGGAACCAAAAGTCTAAAAAATGTATTAAAAGCAAGTTCAGTCACTTGAGATTTGCATTCTTCACAAACCTTATTCCAAAGGTCGTTTAAAGAATTAACCGGCATTTTTTCACATCCCCTTATTTATCCACATTATTTAAAAGAATTATTGTATAATTTAGTATATCATAATATATTATAATTTTCAATAAAAATATTTATATACTATATATAATATATAATAGGGGATAACTTTTTTAAAATTTTAAAAATATAAGTTGACATTTCTTTTGCTATTTTATATAATGATATGGCAAAAAAACGAGGTGTGGCTCAGTTTGGTAGAGCGCTGCGTTCGGGACGCAGAGGCCGCAGGT
>CAMPCO010000042.1 GCA_946646305.1 uncultured Clostridia bacterium
GTGTTAATGCCTATTTTACTGCCCGCAGTCAGCGGATTGTTTTTATCAAGGTAAACCGCCGCGGAGGAAAGATACAGATTGCTCTTTCCGCCTGAGATTACAACCTTGCCGCCGGCATATAATTTAGATTTGGATGTAAGATATACTCCGTCACCCTTGCCGCCGCCGGCAGTTCCCGATTTTACGGTAGTGTTTTCAAGTGTCAGCTCACTGCCGCTTACAAATATTGCGCCGCCGTTTTTCTCGGTTTTGCCGCCTGTGATTTCGCAGTTATAAAAACCTGCTTTCAAATTTTCCGCAACATAAACCGCCGCGCCGTTACCCAAAACGGTTACTTCGGGGGCTATGATTTTGGTATTATAAACTTTGATATTGCCTTTTCTTGCCCAAAGTATATTGCCGAATGTGGAAGCAAAGTTGCCCTGATACTTTGAGTAAAGCTTGCCCGTGGCACGGCAGTTATCAATGGTGAGGCTTGAATTTTCATAATAGGTTGAATATAGTCTTGTGCCGCCTGCTCTTACACTGTAACCGTTAAGGCAGAGCACCACATTCTGTCCCTTTTCGATGTTTGTTTGCTTTGAAACAACATTTCCGCAAAGGTAGTAATGACCGCTCTTAGTGGGAAGCGAGGTCGCACTGGTCCACGGTGTCCAGGTTACATTTTTACCGCAGTCTTTACAAGTGTGGTTGCCGCCGTGTGCAGTTTGACTGTTTGATAGTTTTCTATCAATAATAAATACATATTTAACCTGATTTTTGGCGTCTGCCCAAGCTTGAATTCTGTCCCCTGCTCTAAGGGTGGTTTCTTCGCCGAGGTGGTCTTCATACATCTCGCTTACATTATAGATTTTGCAATCACTGGCGAGATTAAGATCGGTTTCTCTGCCGTAATCGGAAGAGGTGGGAATAGTCTTTGAGGCGTGGGCTACATTGCCGCTTTTGAAAGACATAACATCATACCAGCTCGCCTTTGAAAGGTACTGAATGCCGGAAGCATTTTCACAGCCTGTGATAAAATCGCCGTTTATTGTAAGACTCATAGTGCGAGCGGCAATAGAATCGATTTTATCGGCAAGCGCCTTGCTTGCAACCTTATAATCGGTGGTTTTGCCATCGTGCGCCATAATAAAGTGATAATAGCCATCGGATGAAGGCTTGCGAGTAGAAGAAAGTTTTTTGGTATCCCAGGCGCGGTAAACATTCCAATAAACATTGCCGCCGTTATATCTGTTTACAACAAACAATAAAACAACCTTGCCGGTTATATCGCTGTAAGCCTGAACGGTATCATCAATCTTAATCTCGGTCTTTTCGCCGCGGTGATCTTCAAAGTTTTTGCTTACATTATAGAATTCGCAATCGGGCGAAAGATTTATAACCCTGTCCTGTCCGCTGTCGCTTGCGCCGGTTATGTATTTATGCAGCTGCAAAGTATCCTCTTCTATGCCGTCAACGCAGAACCAGCTGGCGGCACTTTTACCGCCCGTGCAACGGTAAACGTGGATGAATTCATTGGCATAGCCTTCTTTATCAAAGCCGAGGCCGCAACAAACCGCGCCGTCAATCTTATTGACAACGGTTCTGTCCTTACAAAGTATCTCATACTGGTCGCCGCCCATCGCCATTTCTATATGGTAAACGCCCTCGCCGTCGGGGGTGCGCTTGGTGGCGCTGATGCCTTTATCATATTGCCTGTTTAAATTCCAGTAAACCTTAAGATTGGCACTGCGCTTTACTATGTAAAGCCCCTCGATAGAGCCATCTTCATTTTTAATAAGAGTTATCTGGTCTTTCTTTTCAATCGACTCAAATTTAACGGGCATACCCGCATTATCCGCCGCCTGGGTGGAAACATCTAAAACCGGGGTTGTGGATTTGAGTTTGATTTTTACATCAAGTCCGTTAAGGGTTGCAGAAGAATCTGCGGTTATCTCAAACTTTTCGGGGTTAATATCTTTTACATAAAAGTTTTTGCAATAGTAGGAAGCGCCGAGCTCCGACAGGGGGATAATATCGGTAATAGCGCCGGTCTTTTCATCCCTTATAAGACCCATTGCATCATTATCATCAATCTTATTTACAACCGATTGGGAAGCAACCTTTCGCTCGGTCGGTCTGCCGTCAACGCAGAAAAGAATATGGTAAAGCCCGTCATCCTTGCTTCTTTCTCTTGAAGAAAAGGTGTTTTCGCCTTTACCGTAATATCTTAGTCTATCGATATTCCAATAGATTTTGTCGCTTGCCACACCCTGCGTCTCGTCCGCGTCACCGCGGTTTACAAGCAGCATAACGGCAGTGGTGGTTATCGCTAAAACAACCACCAGCGCCGCGGCAATTATTATCCATAGTTTTTTCTTCTGAAACGATTTTTTCATTGCGTTTCCCCCAAAGCTCGGATGTATTTTCAAAGGTATAAAAAGTTCCACTTACATCGTTGTAAACTTATTTTAATTATAATTAAGTGTTTCGATAATGTCAAGCGGGATTTATAGGAAATAATAAATAATGTTTTTATTTCTTTAAATTTATGTAGTTTGACAAAATATTTAATATAATATATAATTATTTATATTACTTTCGAAGGGGGACTATTTTTGGCAAATTCATCAGGAAATGTTACCATAAAATCCATAGCCGAAAAGCTCGGTGTTTCTTTTTCGACCGTTTCAAAAGCTTTAAACGGCGATCCGCTTGTTAACGAGCAAACCCGCAAGCTTGTTGAAAAAACCGCCAAAGAAATGAATTATACGCGCAATGCTTTTGCTTCGGGACTAAGGCAAAAGGGCAGCAAAACCGTTGCGATAATAGTTAATGATATAGATATTCCCGCATATGGCGAAATGATATCTTCAATATCGGGAAGCCTTGCGGAATACGGCTATACCACTATGATTTCCGACTCGAGATACAGTGAAGAGTTTGAAAGAAACAGTATTCGCGCGGCTCTTTCCTGGATGCCCGAAGCGGTTATCATTGCTCCCGCGGACCCGCGAAGCAATAATCTGAACCTTTTATCCTCAATAAAATCCAAAACCCTTGTTATAGGCGACCCGGAGGATGAAACATTTAACTCGGTTGCCATTGACCACAAGCACGCAGGCTTTATCAGCGCCGAAAAAATGCTTAAAAACGGCATTGTTTCAAATCTTATTCTGGCAGGTCCCGAGGGCTACCGTTCAAGTGATTTGTACCTTAGCGGTATTCGTGAGGCTTATGAAAAATACGGAATAACCCTTGATGAAGAAAAGATTTTCCGCTTTAAGCCCGACCTTCCCACCGCTTACAGATGCTTTAAAGAATACTGGTCGGCAGACAATGATGATGTAAACGGTGTTTTGTGTTTTTGCGATTCTATCGCCTATGGCATCTACCGCGCGGCACAGGAAATAGGGCTAAGCATTCCCGAAGATTTAAGTGTTATCGGTTATGATGACGGACCCGCAAATGATTTTACCGCTCCCCCGCTTACCACCGTTCGTATGCCGAAGGACCTTATTGCAAGCCACTGCAGAGACTTTATAATACACCACCTGAAAGACGAAAACTCGAGTACATATAACTACACGATAAAGCCCGGTCTTACAAGCCGCGGTTCGGTTTATAAAAAGGGAAATAAATAAAAGAACAAAAAAATAAAAGCCGCTTTAAGCGGCTTTTTATTTTTGACTTATTTTTTTATCTTTTCTGCCTTTTTTCTTTTTTTACCCGTTTTATTATAATTTCCGAAAATTTCGCTTACCGAACTGATATATGCAAAAGAACCGGGATATTTTTCAATGATTTTTTGCAGTTTTACAACCTGGTGCTTATTGATAACACAAATCATCAGATCGGTTTCACGCCCCGAAAACATACCCTTTGCCGGGGTTACGGTTGCGGTGTGGTGGGTTTGCTCGATTATGTCCTTTGCCATTGCTTCATAATTTTCTGTAACGATTTCAAACTTAACCTGGCTTTTACCGCCGCGAAGAATTTTATCGCTTACCTGAGAGGTAAGGAAACTGTAAACAAGGCAGCATATAACCGGCTCCATTTTATAATCATAAACAAAGTAAGAGGAAATCGCCACCGAAGCATTAAGCACAAAAATGATGCTGTTTATATTCTTTTCAGGGTGATTGTGGTGAACAAGCGAGCCTACTATCGATGTGCCGCCGGTGGAGCCGTTGCCCTTTATGGTAAGACCGTAGATCACACCGTTTATAACGCCTGCCGCCAGCGGTGCCAGAACAATGCTTGTGCCGGTGGGGGTTTTGTAAATATAGGGGGAAATATCTATGATTTTGTATTTGAAAACAAGGGCGAAAAGTGAAAAGGAAATGCAAAACGCCATGCTTTTGCCGGCATAGTCCGATTTGAGAATAAAAAATGCAATAATACAAAGAGGAATGTTAAGTAACAGGTTCATATAACCTATTGAAAAATTGAGTTTGTACTGAATCATGGTTGCAATACCGTTAACTCCCGCAGGAGCAAAGGTGTTTGGAAAAATGAATATCTCATAATTGACCGCCATCACAAGCGCCATTGCCACCATAATAAAATAATCTTTTAATGTTTTTTGTACTGCTTTTCTGTTCGCCATGGAATGTCCGCCTTAAATAAAAAATTATAGGTACTAAATATTATATACCTTTAAAATTATATACTTTTAATGATTTTTTTCAAGTGTAATTTTCTAAAAAAATAAAAACAACCCGATTTTTATAAATACGGGTTGTTTTTTCATTGTATTAAGGGGTTGAGATTATAAGTTCCATCTGGCCTTCTGCTTCAACTTCCCCACAGCCGTAAGGCAGATAGAAGGAGTCGCCTTTTTGTGCCTTTTCGCCGCCTATTGTGCCGCTGCCTTCCACGCAGATAACACTTGTAAAGGGGCTGCTTTCGGCAATTTTAACACTGCCGTCAACCTTTATGCGTTTAACACAAAACAGGTCGCAGTTTGCAAGGGTGTTTTCATCCTGTTTGCCGCGGGAAAATCTGATTTTTTCGATTTCCTTTTCATCAAAATCGCGAATGGTTTTCATAGCCGCGTCAACATGCAATTCCCTCGGCTTGCCGTTTTGAAGGCGGCCGTAATCGTAAACGCGGTAGGTCACATTGGAATTTTCCTGTATTTCCGCAATCAAAATGCCCGCGCCTATCGCGTGAACAAGACCCTGCGGAATAAAGAAAACATCCCCCGCCTTTACAGGAACAAAGTTAAGCAGGTCTTCGCAGTTCGCGTTTTCGAGCGCGCTTCTGAACTCTTTTTCCGAAAACTTACCTTTAAGACCGTAAACCAGTTTGGCACCCGGCTTTGCATCAAGCACCACCCACATCTCCGTTTTAGCGGGATGCACCTGAATGGAAAGGCGGTCGGCGGCATCAATCAGTTTTATCATAATCGGGAAATTTTCTTCGCTTCCCAAATATTCCGATAACTTTTGGCCTTTGAATTCGCCGTTTTCAATGGTGTTTATACCCTCGGGATGAACGGTGAGCTCCCAGGCTTCGGCAATTTTGCCCTCGCCCTTATTGTATTCTTTAGCCAATGTTTCGCCGCCCCAAACAATATCCTTTAAAACGGCGGTAAGCCTCATCGGGTATGCCGCTTTCAAAAGTTCGGGATGGTTTACCTTTATCCAGTTTGCAACACCTTTAAGGTGGGCAAGGTCAAGGTTTTCCGCCTGTTCTATAACCTTTAAAGATTTAACGGAACTTAGCCCCTCTTTTAAGGTTTTTTCAAAAAGCGGGAAAGATTTTGAAATCTGACCGCCGAGATACAAGGCCTCGGTTTTGTATTCATCGAGTATCGGCGCTATAACCTCGGAAATGAAAACACCAAGATCGGAATAAACCTTTAATGCCGTCTTATCGGTGCCGGCTTCCGCCGCATCGCCTATCTCTTTGGCATCAAACAGGGGCTTATCCGAAAGCTCATTATAGCGGGCAACCACCGCTCTGCCGGAGATATAATCTTCGGCAGTTTTGCCGCGGTATTCGCTTTTAAAGATAGACCTTATCGGCCCGCCGTTTTCGTTTTGCAAAACCTTTCCGTCTTGCATAAGGGCAAAGCCGAGCCCCGTTCCTATCATAACACCGGCGGCATTTTTAATCTCGGGGTGAGCCGTTGCCGCACCGCCTAAAAATGCCGAAGAGTCATGAATAAAGAAAACGGGAACATCGCCGAGAGCCTCATAAAACCAGGGCCTTAGGGGAATGCCGTACAGAGATGTATATTTATGCTCCATACGGCTGATACCCGCTTTAAAATCAAAGGGGCCGGGAATATCGGCGGCGACCGCCGCAATTTCTATTCCGTTCTGCTCTGCTTTTTTCTTCATACGAATAAGCAGTTTTTCATAAGCCGCTTTAATCTCACCAAGCTTGCCGTTTGAATCAACAGGCTCTTTATCAAAGGTGTTTTCTATCGGGGATGCACTGCTGTCACAAAGACAGGTTTTTAAAAATGTTCCGCCGATATCAAGCGCAATTATACCTTTTTTCATCTTTTTAAGAGTGTCTTATGGATGGTGGTCCAGGTTTCGGGCTTGTTGTTGATGATTTCATATTCGCCGAAAGAAGCCGGAACTACTACGATATCAAGATATTTCATATCGAATTTAAGGCTCGGGTCTTTCTTGGAACGAACGGTAACATCTTCACCGTCAACAAGAGAAAGAACATGGAAATCGCCGTTTGTGTTGTCGGTCATATAGTTGCCGAAGATAAGGTTGCGAAGAGAGAAGTAAAGTTCATTGCATTCGCCTACTACAACCTCTTTTGCATCGCCATCTTCGCGAACAACACGATATCCGCCGTTTACAAGGTTCTTTTCAACATAGTCCTGAGTCATATTGCGGTTTAAGTTGATGTTGCCGAAATATGTGTGAATAGGACGGGGGTTGCCGTCAAGATCCTTACGCAAATAGTCATACATCTTATAGGTATATGAACCAACGGTTAAAGAACCGATTTCAAGGATAAGCTGGTTTTTGCCCGAGCCGTGAATTGTGCCGGCAGGGATCATAACCTGGATACCGGGTTTGCTTTCAACGCTGTAAATATATTTTTGATAATCAACCGGCTGATGATCCTTTTCAGAGCGCTTAACCTCGCTGATGAATTCTTCCGGATCTGCGCCGCGGTTGAAGCCCAAATATGTGCGGGCGCGCTGAGCGGTTTCAACAATATAATAGCTTTCATCCTGTCTGCCGAGTTCGTTGTGGTTGGGAACAACGAAGTCTGCACCCGGGTGGAGCTGGATGGACATATTACCTGAGGAATGGAAGGTATCATCATAGTTAAAGCGGATCGGGAAGAAGCCGTGGAATTCATCAAGGCATTTCTGACCCATAAGTTTTTTGCCTTCTGCGGCAACAATAACATAATACGGGAATTCAAATTCCTTGCCGTCCATAATAACAACGGTGCTTACTTCCATCGGAATCATATCGAATACCCAAGCGCAGTTCTTCATTTCCTTAGGAAGATTTCTTTCCTTCATGGTAAGGTAGCCGCCCCAAACGCCTTCAAGGTAAACAGGTTTCTGGCGGATAGGATAGTCGAGTGTGCGGCTTACAAGCGCATGGAGAACATCGCCGGGCAGTATTTTAAGATTTGTCGGATCATCTGCGCAGATGTAAAGGTCAAGATCGTTTGTTGCAAGAAGTTTGCAACGAAGAGAAAATGCGAGTTCAAAGTCAACATAGTAGCAGCGGCGCATTGTAACCTTGAAAGGAAGATCGGTATCGTTGCCGAGGTTTCTGAAACCGCCTGCTTTGATATTGAGAACAGCCTTTTTAGGTGTTACATCAACATAAACTTTTTTGTCAATAAGGTCAGCAAGTTCTTCGCTGGCGGCACCGTTGCCGTAAAGCACGATGCATTCATCCTTGTTTGCTTTAAGAGTTTCGCGTAAAGCGGCAAGTTTTGTTTCATCAAAAACACCCTTATAGCCTTTTTTGAAGATTTTACCGTAAAGCAAAACAGGGTCTTTTTCGCGGTCTTCGGGAAGATATTCCGCAAACATTTCGTTGAGTTCTTTTGCTGATTTATAGATAGAAGCAATAGAGATAAGGCGAACATTTGCCGGAAGCAAGCCGATAACGGCATTAAACGGAGCGGTAGCATAGCCATCGATAGCAACAACAGTGCCGGGCTTTACAGCCTCTGCCAAAATGGTGGCAACCTGGGCATTGCCTGTGCCTGTGCGGCCGAGATCTACCGATCCATCGTTTGCAATATGGTTAACTGCATTGGGATCATCATACGGGAATGGGTTGAACATAAAACTCATGGTGGTTTTCTCCTTTGTTTTTTATATATGATTTATTTTTTACGCTTTTTTGCAAATCGCCGTAAACTCGCGCATCCAGTGGGGAATATCCTGCGGGCGGCGGGAGGTTACGAGATTTCCGTCTACAACAACCGGCTTATCTTCAAATATAGCGCCGGCATTTACAAGGTCATCGGCAACACCGGGATAGCAGGTCGCGTGTTTGCCTTTAAGCACCCCTGCCGACATTAAAAGCTGAGGACCGTGGCATATAGCGGCAATCGGCTTGCCCGCTTCAAACATCTCTTTCGCAATGCGAACGGCATCTGCCGATACCCTTATCTTTTCGGGGGCAGTGCCGCCCGGAAGGATGAGCGCATCATAGTCGTTGCTGTCAATTTCCGAAAAAGCAAAGTCCGATTCAACCTCAAAATGGAATTTTGAATGAACGGTTTTGCGGGTAAGAGCCGCGATGGTTACTTCGTATCCCTCTTCCTGCATACGGTAGTAAGGATAAAGAAGCTCGTTATCATCGTTTTTGTCTTCTGTGATAATAAGTACCTTTTTCATATACTTTTCTCCTTTCAGTCAATGCGGCAAAAATCAAAGTTCATAAGCTTTGCAAGCATTTCAAGTTCATCTAAATGGTCGCCGTCAACAATGCCGTAGTGCTGGGTAACACCGTTTTCGCAAATCTTTTGGAACAGCTCTTCCGGTGTTCCGTTTAGCACTTTAAAGTTTGCATGGGAATAGCTTGCAAGATAGTGTTTAGTCGGCAAGCATTCTACCAATGTTGCCACCATCTTCATCTTGCCGTCTTTTTCAGACATATGAAGCATAGTCTTAATGCCCGCCGGGAAAGTATGCCATGCAAAGGGAGCGCCCGCGTGTTTCCACTGCGATTTTGCAAAGCGTTCATCCCTTGCAATAATGGTGGTGTTTTCACCCGAATGATAGTGGTTGGGGCCTGCGTGGCCGGCTACAAAACCGCCGTTTTCGTGGTCGATATAAAACGGCTCGATAAAGTTTGCGGGGCGGCCGCCCAACATCTGCAAAATATAGGTCGCAAGTCCGCCGCCGATATCACCCTCGGGAACGGTAACCCTTTCTTCGTTGGGGTCAAGCGGGGTGAAGCCCGGGCGCAAGCCTACATATTTAAAGAGAACGGTATCGATATCGTTTAGCACTAAAAGGTCGATATCGTATTTCTTTGCAACCTCTTCCATAGCATAGGTGGCTTTAACCGAAGCGTGGAATTTTTCCATATCAACATTCGGATAAACCTCGTATCTGTCGCAAAGGTCTTTAACAATCTTGTCAATCACCGCATCATCGGTGTGCTCGATTTCATCAACAACCTCCGCAACCGAAAGGAAATGAATTTCGGGGCCGATTTTCATAAATATGTTGTATGGGTCAACATAGGTAGCCCACATCGCTTCATTATAGCAAGCAAGAAGTCCTAAGTTTGAACTGCGAAGCAGCGCTCTCGCCTTTGAAGCATTCGCAAAGGTGCGGATTTTCGGCATAACCTGATCCACGGTGCCTATGCAGATATCGCTCATCGGGCGGTTAAAGCGGCGGAAAGATCCGCTTGCTTCCTGAAAGCCTACCAAAGCGCCGGCAGATAGAAAATCAACAAACTGATTTTCATCGTTTGTATCGGTGATAGAGAGCGAATCTCTTACAAAAGATACAAGCAAAAGCGGCATCGGCGGCAATTCGCGCAAAAATCTTATCCAGGCAAAGTCTTCCGCCCAGGAAAGGAAGCAGGCAATTACGCCGTCAACCTTTTCATTATAAAATCTGTTGACAGTTTCATCGGCGGCTTCGCGGGTGTAAACGGTCTCGCCGCAAACAATATCGGCAAACTCGCCTATTCTGTCGATATACTTCTTTGTTTCAAGGGCTTTTCTCTGCTTGTAGGTGCCTTCCTCTGTTCCCTCGCCCAAGGGCTGAAAACGCTCGGCGCCTATAAACATAATTCCAAGTTTTGGTTTTCTGTACAGATTCAAACCTATTCCTCCTTTAAATCTGTTATATACTAATTATAACATTTGTGCTATTTTAGTCTATATGTTTTATTAGCGGGGTTATTAGAAATATTGTTTTTTACCGCCACTTTTCCCCGCGTTTGTTTTGATATTTTATCGT